>JANORH010000063.1:0-24314 GCA_031415215.1 Alphaproteobacteria bacterium
CCGATCAGGGTGACATTGGCCTGCTGGGCGATATCCAGCAGCGCCTCGGCATAGGACTGGGGTTCGACATGAAACCGGATGCGCGCAGACGCAGCTCTGGCGGGGTCGCCGATCCCGCACGCCGCCACCCCGAGGGTAACAGCGGCGACCAGTGCCCGACGTCCAGGGATATTCAGCTCCGACGCAACCTTCGCCCTACTTCCGCAGAAGCAGCAGCCCTTGGCCGGAAGGTACCGATCTTATGGGCAGCATCAAGCTCAACCGCGCAATAACCGAGGCCTGACCGTCCAGAACGATCACACCGGTGATGGGCATACTGGCCAACTGTGCGTCGGAGACCTCGATCTGCTGCACATACTGGCGGTTCAGATCGGCCACGACATTGGCCAGCGGCTCGGCGCGATAGACCAGACGGCCGGAGCGCCAGCCGAACGCTTCCTGCGGATCGACAGCGCTCAAGGTCCCGGCACCCGACCGGTCGACGTCCAGTCGCTGGCCAGGCGTCAGCACGAACGCGCGGCCCGATGAAGCGGTCGGTCGCACCTGCACCTTGCCGCGCGCGACGGTGACGCTCAGGTCGCCGCGGCGATTGCGAACGTCGAATTGGGTGCCGACCACGCGGACGGTATGGCTCGAAGCAGCAACGGTGAACGGACGGGCCGCGTCGTGCGTCACGTCAAAGATCGCCTCGCCATCGCCCAGCGTGACCTGGCGCGCCTTGCCGCTGAAGCTGACGCTGAGCCGGGTTTCAGCATTGAGGTCAACCACCGAGCCGTCGGCCAGGGTGACCCGCTGGTGCTGCCCCTTGCCGGTGGCGTAGGTCTGGACGGAGGGTTCGGACAGCATCGGGCCAACCACAGCCACCGCCAGCCCCGCCGCTATGGCAAATCCGCCGGCCCCGGCCAGCCAGCGCCGTGTCGGCCCGCGCCGGACCTCAGGTCGCGATGTCCGGCCGTCATCGGCCAACGCAGCCAGCACCGCATCGGCTGACGCTTCGAACTCATGCCAGAGCGCCAGCGCGCGGCGATACGCCACCGCGTTGCCCGCATCGGCGGCCAGCCAGGTTTCGAATTCGAGGGCGTCGGCACCGGACACATCGTCGCGCTGCAGGCGCACAAGCCAGGCGTTGGCGTCCGCCATCGTCCGATCCTGGTCACTTACGAGTTTTGTCATCGACGGGCCTGCCTGATCTGCGCTGACCGCGCCGAACAGCCAAGGAGACGGCACCGCATCGCCATACCCCTAGGTCGGGTGCCAGATTCATTGCGCCTCATGATCGCAACCTCTGCGACAGGTTGGCCATAGCGGCCTGGATATGCTGCTCGATCATCTTGACGGACACCCCCATGGCGCGCGCCGTCTCGGCCTGGCTGTGGCCTTCCAGCTTATGGAGGCGGAACGCCTGGCCCATCTTGGGTGGCAGGGCGGCGACCGCATCGGCCAGCTGGCGGACGCGCTCCCTGGCCACCACCACCTCATCGGCCGGCAGGTCGCCCGCCACGTCCTCTCCGCCCAGCGAGGTCCGGGTTTCCATCCGCCACTGCCCGTTGCGCCGCGAGGCACGCTGGGCACTGCGGACCTGATCGACCAACAGGTTTGCCGCCATGCGATAGAGCAGCGCCAACGGGGCACGCACCGGGGTCTCCGCATCGATGGCGGCGACCTTGAGATAGAGGTCCTGGATCAGATCTTCGGCTGTCGCCATGCAACGCGTCCGCGCGGCCAGGAACAGCAGCAGGCTCTCCCGCTTCTCGATCAGCGCATCGAGCAGCGGGCCGTGCGGTTCAACCTGTCCGGACGACCCCGCCGGTGCCAAGGCTTCCTCCCGATTGTCGCGTGGTCACGCGAGCTCTAGCTTGGTGCTGCATGGCGAGAGACGGAGACGTTGCCAAGCGGTTTCATGCGCGAGCGGCGGACGCAATTGAATTACAGGGACACTATATTTAATTTGTCAGAGATCCGAGTTTCGACGATTTGCTTGGTCAAATTAAGTATAGTGTCCCTGTAATTCTCTGTAATTCTTAGGTAATTCTTAGGGCCACGGCGGCATATAGGGGTCCGGGGCGCCGGGGGGGACGGGCGGGTAGGCTTTCAGGCTGGCCATCACCTCGTCGCGCAGGCTCCTGAGCTTTGGCAGCACCCAGGCGTCTTCCATTTCCACGTTGCGGGGGGTTTCCTCTTTGGGGTCCCACTGGACGTTGTAGAGGATCGGCTTGTCCAGCCGGACCGGCGGCGTGTCGGAATTTTCCCTGAGGACGAAGTAGTACTTCCAGTTTCGCCATTTGACGGCGGTGGGCTCGCCCTGCTGGAAGATCGGGAAGCCTTCACGATTGGACCTGGCCTGTTTGCCGAGGAAGAAGTCGAGCTGATCGACCCCATCGACGGGCCGGTCCGTGGGCATGGCGGCGCCTGCGACCCTGGCCAGAGTCGGGGCGACGTCGATGATGTGGACGATCTCGTTATTGACCCCCGGCGCGATCCGGCCTGGCCAGCGGATCAGGAACGGGGTCCGCAGCGAGCCCTCGCGGGCGCTGCGATAGTAGCCGCTCCACACGCCCGATGACCCCTGCCAGGGACGCCGGCTTTCCGCGCCGTTGTCGCTACAGAAAACGACGATGGTGTTGCGGGCCACGCCGGCCTGATCGATCGCGTCGAGGATTTCGCCCACGTGGTGGTCGGTCTCGACCACGGCGTCGGCGAAGCTGCCGTTGCCCGTGCGACCGTCGAAGGCGCGGCCGGGAAGCGTGGGGTAGTGCACCTGGGTCAGGGGCACATAGGCGTAGAACGGACGTCTGGCGGCGGCCTGCCGCGTGATGAAGCCCACGGTGCGGCGGGTAAGTTCGGTGTCGATTTCGCGGCGCGCCTCGAGGTCGAATTCCTTGACGATCCGGGTTGGCTCGCCCTTGCGGCCCTCAAGGATGTGTTCCAGCTGCGTCACCGCAGGGTCGTATCCCGGCGACTGGCGGTTCATCGCCTCGTTGCTGGATCGGGGGATGCCGTACCATTCGTCAAAGCCGCGGTCGTTGGGATAACGGCCCGGCTCGTCGCCCAGATCCCATTTGCCGTAGAGCGCGGTGGCGTACCCCTGCTGTGACATCAATTGGGCGGTCGTGACCTCCCAGCGGACCAGACCATGGCGTTTGCCAGTCTCACCGGAACGGTTGTTGCCGGTGCGGACCCCGAAGCGGCCGGTCATCAGGGCGGCGCGGGAGGGGGCACACGAGACCTCAACGTTGAAGTTCTGCAGCCGCATGCCCTGTGCGGCGAACGCATCCAGACGGGGCGTTGGCGCGCCGCGCAGCGCGCCGCCACCATAGACGCCGAGCTCTCCCCACCCGAGATTGTCGGCCATGATGAAGACGATGTTGGGTCGTTCAGACGGTGCGGTCGGGGTTGCAGCAACGGCACCCTGCGCCCCGAGGATGAGGCTGGCACCGGCCATCAACAGACGACGACGCGCAGCGACGAAGCGCCGGCCAGAAGAGGCCAGTCCGTTGATCTTGCGGGTCACCCTGCCCGGCTCCGCAACCGCCACATCACCGGACGCAGCAGCGCCGCACCGACGATCACCGGCGACAGCAGCCAGGCGGCCACGTGCTGGCCCACGCTGACAGCGCGGCGGCGAAAAAAGCGGGCGAGGCCGACGCCCTTGTGGAACTCGACCTTCAGAGGGCTGGTCTGGCTGGTGCCACCAATGTGGATGACTTCGGCCATCGGGTGGAACAGCACGACACCGCCCTGCTGCCGGATCCGCCAGCAAAGGTCCACGTCCTCGACGTGCAGGAAGTAGCCTTCGTCAAAGCCAGCCACGGCGTCGAAATCCTCGCGGCGCATGCAGAAGCAGGCCCCCGAGATGGTGGGCACCTCGACGACGTGGTCGGGGGTGGTTTCGTCTTCCCAGTGGACTTCGAAGCGGCGCCAGCCGGGCACCCGACGGGCCAGGTTGCTGAGCGACAGCATGGCGCTGATGGGCGTGATGTCGCCGCGTCGGCCGCCGCGCTGTTCGGTGCGGTCGGCGTTCAGCACGCGGCCGCCAACCACGCAGGGGACCGGACGATCCTCGATGGCGCGGACCAGTTCGGCGATGCAGCCGGTCTGCAGGAAGGCGTCGGGGTTGAGGAAGACCAATCGGTCGCCGGTGGCCCGGCGGGCCCCCAGGTTGGCGGCACGGGCAAAGCCGACATTGCCCTGGCCGGAGATCACCACAATGCGAGGGTCGCTGGCCGCCAGCGCGTTGAGGTGGGCCACCTCGTCGGCGCTGGAGCCATTATCCACCACCACCAGCTCGCTAACATCAGGGTCGGCCAGAACACAGGCGAGGCTGCGCTTCACCGCCTCGCCCGGGAAGTAGACCACCATAACCACCGAGACGGCGCGCGGGTGCGCACGCACGTCGGCGAAGGTCAGGGCCTCAACAGAACGCCGGGTGGCGGCGACGTTGTTCATCCAGTTTGCAACTCCCCGATCCGGCTTGCCGTCTGACGGGCAACATCCGGTGGTTGCGCCTCGCTGGCAAGAACATTGGCCGCTTCGTCCAGCATCAGGATCTGCTGGCCGTCGGAGCCGAAGCGGCGGAGCGCCAGCTTGCCTTCCTCCGCCTCGCGGCGGCCGATCACGGCGATCACCGGGACCTTGGCCAGGCTGTGTTCACGGATCTTGTAGTTGATCTTTTCATTCCGGAAGTCCGTCTCCACCCGCAACCCCTTGGCCCGCAGCGACGCGGCGGCCTTCAGGGCGAAGTCCTCGGCATCGGACGTGATCGTGGCGATCACCACCTGCACCGGAGCCAGCCAGAGCGGGAATGCACCGGCGTAGTTTTCGATCAACACACCGATGAAACGTTCCAACGACCCGCAGATCGCCCGGTGCAGCATCACCGGCCGATGTTTCAGCCCATCTTCTCCAACGTATTCGGCGTCCAGTCGTTCCGGCAGCACATAATCCAGCTGGATCGTCCCGCAGACCCACGTGCGGCCGATGGCGTCCTTCAAGACAAAATCGAGCTTTGGCGCATAGAAGGCACCGTCGCCCTCGGCGATCACCGGCTCGACACCGGCCTTGCGGGCGGCAGCCAGCATCTGGGCCTCGGCCTTGTCCCAGAATTCGTCGCTGCCGGCGCGCACGTCGGGTCGCGTGGCCAGCGTGATGTGGTCACGCGTCAGGCCAAAATCAGCGTGGACCGAACTGGCCAGTTCGATGAACCGCGCCGTCTCGTCCTCGATCTGGTCCTCACGACAGAAGATATGTCCATCGTCCTGCGTGAAGGCGCGCACCCGCATCAGGCCGTGCAGCGCGCCCGAGGGCTCGTACCGGTGGCAGGCCCCGAACTCGGCCATTCGCAGCGGCAGGTCGCGATAGGATTTCTGGCCGAACCGGAAGATCTGCACATGGCCCGGACAGTTCATGGGCTTGAGGGAAAGTTCCTCGCCCTCCTCCGTCTCGCAGACGAACATGTTGGGGCGGTATTTTTCCCAGTGGCCGGACTTCTCCCAGAACACCCGGTCAAGCACCTGGGGCGTGCGCACCTCGATGTAGCCCGCAGCGTCCATCCGGCGGCGGATATAGGCCTCGACAATGCGCCACAGCGTCAGGCCCTTGTCGTGCCAGAACACCATGCCCTTGCCCTCTTCCTGCATGTGGAAGAGGTCCATGGCGCGGCCGATCTTGCGGTGGTCGCGCTTTTCGGCCTCCTCCAGGCGGTGCAGGTAGGCGGCGAGGTCGGCGTCGCTGGCCCAGGCCGTGCCGTAGATCCGTTGCAGCATCGGGTTGCGGTGGTCGCCGCGCCAGTAGGCGCCGGCCAGTTTCGTCAGCTTGAACGCCTTGCCGATGAACTTCGTGGACGGCAGGTGGGGGCCCCGGCAAAGGTCCTTCCACGTGCCCTGACGGTAGACGCTAATCTCCTCGCCGGCCGGAAAGCCCTCGATGAGCTCGGCCTTGTAGGCCTCACCGATGGATTTGAAGTGGGCGATGGCCTCGTCGCGATCCCAGACCTCGCGGTTGAAGGCGGCGTCGCGGTCGACGATCTCCTTCATGCGGGCTTCGATCTTGGCCAGGTCGTCGAGGCTGAACGGCTCGTCGCGGGCGAAGTCGTAATAGAAGCCGTCCTCGATCGCCGGGCCGATCGTCACCTGCGTGCCGGGGAACAGCTCCTGAACGGCCTCGGCCATGATGTGGGAGGCGTCGTGGCGGATCGTCTCCAGCACCTCAGACGCATCGCGGGCCAGGATCTCGAACGTGCCGCCGTGGTCCAGCGCGCGGTCCACGTCCAGCAACTCGCCGTCCAGCTTGATCAGGGCGGCGCGTTTGGCGAGCGATATGGCGATGGAGGCGGCGACCTCCCTGCCCGTAACGCCGGCCTCGAACTGGCGTTTCGAGCCGTCGGGAAAAATCAGATCAATCATGGTTCAAACTTCCAGTCTCACGTCCGGCGCTCGGCCTTATGACGCGGGGGCGGCGGTGGGTCATATCCCGCACCGCCCCAGGGATGGCAACGACACAGCCGTTTCACGGTGAGCAGGCTCCCGCGCCACGGTCCGTGGCCGATCAGGGCTTCGCAGGCGTACTCCGAACAGGTCGGGGCAAACCGGCATTGCCGCCCGATCAGCGGCGAAAGCGTCAGCTTGTAGGTGCGAAGGGCACCCCTGACGCAGCTCTCGTAGAGGTTCATGCCGACTGCGGACTGTTAGATCAGACCCCGTGCGTACGCGCAGGGACCAAGGGGATCAAGCCGCGTCGGCGGGGATAGTTCGGGTGACACGCTCAGGCGTCATCGCAGCCCGGACCGCCGGGATGGCGGGGGCCTGGAAGGCGCTGGCGTTGCGAACGGTCTTCAACATGGTGGACCGTGGGTAGCACGGCCGGTGTAAAAACGAAACCTGCCGGCTGGCATACGACCTGCGCGCCGGCTTGAAGTTCGCCGGGACAGTCTGCGACAACACCGTCAACGGGGGATCAGGCGCATGGAACCACTGAAGGGCTATGATGCCGCGTTCGCCCTGCGCGGCTGGCGTGACGCGAGCAAGCCGGCGGCACCGCACGAGATCACCGGCCATGACCCCGCGGTGCTGCGGGCCGGGGTGGACGCGTTTATGGCGCAAGGCAGCCACGGCTACGTCGAACTTGCGGCGTGGAGCTTCGAGCTGAACGACTGGGTGCGGATGGACGCGTTCGAGGCGGGGTGAGGATAAGAGGCGCCGGCTAAGCCAGAAACGCCCGCACCGCCGCCAGATAGTCAGCGAAGTTCTCGCGCCGCGTATTGTGGCCGGCGTTCAGGATCTGGGCCGTGCGGATGATAGGGTTGATGCGCCTTGCTTCCTCGGCGAGCTCGGGGGTGACGATCCCGCCCAGAGCCGGGTCGGCGTGGATCAGCAGGGTCGGGGCGGTGATGGCGGCCAGGGTCTCCTGCCAAGGGGTGCGGTAGTCGGGCATGGCTGCGGGGTCGACCTGTTGCTTTGAGACGGTCCAGGCCGAGAAGTCGTCGTCGTGCCAGGTCGGGGATGAGGTCCGGCCCATGGCGGTGATCTCGGCGGGGGTCATCGCGCGAAACTTTTCAACCTGTTCGCGGAAGCGGCTTCGGCGGCGTGTCGCGGCGGTTGGCTCGATCAGCGGGATCAAGGGCGGGTCCTCCAGGATCACCTTGACGACCCGGTCGGGATGAGCGGCCGCGTACATGGCCGTGGCGCGGGCACCGACCGAATGGCCCATCACGATGGGCGCAGTCAGGCCGAGCTGCTGGATGGCCTCGGCGACGTCCTCACCCGGATCATGGGGCTGGTCAGGGATCATGCGCGAGCTGTCGCCGTGGCCGCGGGCATCCAGCATGATGACATCGAAGTCGGGGGCGAGGGCTGTCGCCAACCGGCTCCAGCAGAGGCCGTTGTCGGTGAGACCGTGTGATAGCACCAGCGCCGGTCCGCCGCCGCCCGTGCGGTGATATGCAAGGTGTCCGCCTGTGATGGACAGGGTTCCGGACATCCAGGACGTCATGCGGTGACCTTCGATTGCAGCGCACGACCGTAACATCAATTTGAGGTCCCGGGATATCGCCGCTAGGGTCTCCCCGGAGAACGCCCGGGCCAACCGGGACAACAGCCGTCGCGCAGGGGAGCGCCTGACCATGATGAAGCTTTATTCCGGGGACCTCAGTCCCTTCTCGGCGCGCGTGCGTCTGCAGATCTACGCCAAGGGCATCACCGACATCACCCTGGAGCGGCCACCCAACTTCGGGATGCCGAAGTTCCGCGAGGATCACCCCATCGGGCGCATCCCGGTGCTGGATATCGACGGTGACATGATGCCGGAATCCGACGTGATCGCGGAGTATCTGGAGGAAATCTATCCCGCGCCCTCGATGCTGGGTGCCACCCCGCGTGAGACCGCCCACATCCGTATTCTGGCGCGGATCGGCGACATCTATCTGATGAACAACATGTTTATGTTATCGGCCCAGAGCCGGGCGGCGACACGCAACCAGGGCATCGTCGACCTCCTGGGCGGCCAGGTGGTGCGCAACATCAAGGCGCTGGACAAGATGATCGGCAAGGACGGTTTCGCCTGCTCAGGTCGCCTGACCATGGCCGACTGCGCGCTGGTCCCCGGCCTGTTCATGGTCGAAAACGTGCTGCCGGCCACAGGCGTCGCCAACCCGATCCCGGCCAATGCCAACGTCGCCGCCTATTGGGCCGCGATCCAGACAAACGAACATGCGGCCAGGGTGCTGGTGGAACTGCACCGTGGTCTGGAAGAGCGTCGCGAATTGATCCGAAACGGCACGTTCGAAAAGATGATGGCGGCGGCAGCGGCGGCGCATGCGGCGGCCGAGGCGGCGGCTTGACCAAAGCTGACGGGAGGCCCCGGCCTGATCGATCGGGGCCGGGGTGGCGTACAGGCGGCGGCGCACGTAACGCCAGCGTGGTTAGCCCGTCGGCAGTCGGCCGGCGATTGTCGGATAGTCGAAATAGTCGCGCCAGTAGGTGATGACGCCGTCATGGACCTCGTAGACACCCGTCACCGGCAGCTCGACCCACTTTTCCCCGAAGAGGTGGCGATCCAGACGCTCCAGCAGGACGACCGGGCCTGACGCGGCTGAGCGCAGGATACGAAACTCGTTTTCCTTCGTCGGCCCGAAGAAGGGCTCCAGCACCGCCCGAACACCTGCGGGGCCGCGCACCGTCCCTATGGGCGGTGGATTGATGTATTCGCAATCGGCCGAGACAAGTTTCAACGCGGCGTCATAGTTCAGCGGCTCCATGAGCTTTATGAACTGGCGGACGATATCGGTTGGGGCCGGGGTTTCGATGGTCATGGGGCATCTCCTGGGTCATGCACCCTGCGACACTCCGCGCTGACATGATGGCGGGCAATTACCAGCCAGGTCATGGTCTGGCAGAGGGCTACCCAGCCATCCGCGCCTTGAACACGCCGTCGGGCAGGCGCGCCGCGCGTGACGGGTGGATGAAGAAATAGTCCTTCCACGGCAGGTCCTCGACCAGGGTGGTGCGTTCCTCAAGCCGGACACCGTCGAGGGCGAACATGCGATAGCCGCGCTTCAGGAACAGATCGACCACCGCCTCGCCGGATCCGCCGAAACGAGCCTTGAGCATCGGCGGGTGGATTTCCAGCAGCACGTGGGGATGGTCGCGGTCGAGGATGACGGCGGCGCCTTCCAGGGCTTTCTGTTCTGCGCCCTCGATGTCCATGCGGATGAAGTCGACGCGGTCGATGGCGTGTTCGGCGCAGAAGGCGTCCAGGGTGACTACCGGGGTCATCTGGGTTTCCATGCCGGTGTCTTCCAGATCCGGGCGCGCCGGGCCGTTGGGCAGGGTCTCGGCGACATAGGCATAGGCCCGGCCCATCCGGCCCGACGATTTCTTTGGCGTCACCAGCATCAGTTCGCCCGGTTTGTCGGCCACGGCGGCGTGGATGGCGGTGACCTGCTTGCCCATGCGGTGCCAGGCGATGCCCAGGCTCAACACCTCAAAAGCAAAGGCCGAGGGCTCAAAGGCATAGATGGTGGCCTTGGGTGCGACCTGGGTCATGACATAAGAGTGGCGGCCATCACTGGCTCCGACGTGGAGACACGTGGGCGCGCCTGACAGCAGGTCAGCCAGGAAGGGCGTCTCTGGCTCATGCTTTGCCCACGCCCGGTTGCGGCGCCAGGCGCGGAAGGCGTGATTGAGCACGCGTAGGGATGGCATCGAAACTCCTCGTCGACCGCACGCTTAGGCCGCGTCGCGCACCACGGTCATCATGTAGTTCACGCCGACGTCGCTGGATTCCGTCCATTTTCCGGTGAGTGGATTGAAGACCACGCCAAAGGGGCCGTCCACGGTGACCGGCTCGTCGGTCAGGAAGCCGCGCAGTTCGTCGGGCGTCAGGAACTTGTTCCAGTCGTGGGTGCCGATGGGCAGCCAGCGCAGCACATACTCCGCGCCCAGCTTGGCCAATGCAAAGGCCTTGAGCGTTCGGTTGAGGGTGGCCACGATCATCAGGCCGCCCGGCTTCAGCAGTTGGGCACAGGATCGCAGATATGCGCAGGGGTCGGCGACATGCTCGATCACCTCCATGTTGAGGATCACGTCAAACGCGGGCTCGCCAGCCTCGATCAGGGCTTCGGCCGTGGAGGCGCGGTAGTCGATGTCGAGACCTTGTTCCACCGCGTGGGCAGAGGCGGTGCCGATGTTGCGCTCCGACGCATCAACGCCCGTCACCTGGAAGCCCAGCCGGGTCATAGGCTCGGAAAGAAGGCCGCCACCGCAGCCGATATCCAGCAGTCGCAAGCCCTCGAATGGCTTGCGCGCCCTGGCATCACGCTGGAAGCGGTAAAGTGCCTGATCCCGGATGAAGCCCAGCCGAACAGGATTAAACCGATGCAGCGGCGCGAACTTGCCGCGTGGGTCCCACCACTCGGCGGCGATGCGCGAGAATCGCTCGACCTCGGCAGGATCAATGCTGGAACGTGCGGCGTCGGGCGAACTCATGCCCCCTTCTAGCAACCCCGCAGCACATGTCCAAAGACCGGAGACGTTGCAGCGCAGCCGAGCCGTCGCTAGAAGGCACCGCCCTTCGGCGGCAAAGCAATGATGGTACGTAGCCAGAGCCCATGTCACGGCTGGTCATGAAATTCGGCGGCACTTCGGTGGCCGATCTGGAACGCATCCGGCGCGTGGCGCGGCTGGTGAACGCCGAAGTGCTGGCCGGCCATCAGGTGGCGGTGGTGGTCTCGGCCATGTCGGGCAAGACCAATGAGCTGGTAGCCTGGACCGATGGCTCCGGTGCGGCGGCGGCGGGACTGCCGCCCTCGGACGATGAGTATGACGTGGTGGTAGCCTCAGGTGAGCAGGTGACTGCCGGCCTGTTGGCCATGACCCTGCGCAACATGGGCGTTGCGGCCCGGTCCTGGATGGGCTGGCAGATCCCGATCATTGCGGACGACGCTCACGGCCGCGCCCGGATCGACGACATTCCGCCCGAGAAGCTGGGTGCCGCGATGGACGCCGGCGAAGTCGCGGTGATCGCGGGCTTCCAGGGCGTCACCCTCGACGGGCGCATCGCCACGCTGGGCCGGGGCGGCTCGGACACCAGCGCCGTGGCGATTGCGGCGGCTCTGGGGGCACCCTGCGACATCTATACCGACGTGGACGGGGTCTACACCACCGACCCCAGGATCGAGTCCAAGGCCCGCAAGCTGGCGCGGATCTCCTACGAAGAGATGCTGGAGATGGCGTCGCTGGGCGCCAAGGTGCTGCAGACCCGTTCCGTCGAGCTGGCCATGGCCTACAGGGTGCCCCTCAGGGTGCTGTCGAGTTTTGTCGAGCCGGGCGAAGCGCCGGGCCAAGGTACTATCGTGTGCGACGAGGAGGATATCGTGGAGAAGCGGATCGTAAGCGGCGTGGCCTACAGCCGCGACGAGGCGAAGATCAGCCTCTTCGGCCTGCCCGACCATCCGGGTGTGTCGTCGGCGATCTTTGGCGCGCTGGCTGATGCCAACGTCAATGTCGACATGATCGTCCAGTCCAAGGCCCGCACCGCCGATACCGCGAATATGGAGTTTACCGTTGGAAAGCGCGACGCCCAGCGCGCCGTCGAAATCGTTCGGGCCGCCCAGCCGCAGATCGGCTTCCTGGACATTGCCGTGAACGACGATGTGGCCAAGGTCTCGGTGATCGGCGTCGGCATGCGCAGCCACACAGGCGTCGCCAAATCGATGTTCCAGGCGCTGGCCGAAAAGGGCGTCAACATCCAGGTGATCTCAACGTCGGAGATCAAGATCAGCGTGCTGATCGACGCGGCCTATACCGAGCTGGCGGTGCGAGCGCTGCATGCGGCCTATGGGCTGGATCAGCTTTAGGGCGGGGTGTTGGATCATGAGCCTTCGGTTCATCGACTTCGCTTGTCTAACCGTCGCCCAGCGGACCGATTGCGTGCGCATCCTGCGCGACGGCTTCACCCACCAGCCTGCGGCCTTCAGCGAGCCCGGCGAAGCGGAGGACGAGGTCGACAGCTTTTTCACGGTCCCAGAGCGATGGGCGATCGCAGCTGTGGAAGGCGAGGCCGTCGTCGGCTGGATCGGGACAATCGAGACCTATGAGGCCGGCTGGGAGATGCACCCGCTGGTGGTGGATCCAGCGCATCAGCGGCGCGGCCTGGGCGGACTGCTGCTCGCCGAGCTGGAGGCTCGGGTGAAGGCGCGAGGCATCCTCGTGCTCTACCTCGGCACTGATGACGATTTTGGCGGCACCAGTCTGTCCGGCGCGGACCTGTTCCCAGACGTTGCCGGGAAGATCGCAGCCATGCGGGAGACGAATGGCCACCCCTTCGCCTTCTACCGCAAGCAGGGCTACGAAGTGGTCGGCCTGCTGCCCGACGTGAACGGCTTCGGCAAGCCGGATATCTGGATGGCGAAACGGCTTCAGCCACCTCCGCAGACCTGACAACCCAGCCCTTCGTCAGGCCGCGACGCTCTCGGACTCCCCATCATGGCATCAGCAGGTGCGACGGCGTCGCGAAACATCGCCGTACAATAAATAAATTGCTGTTTTGCGATAAGGGAAATATCGTATGGCAATAATTATCGTGGAGCTGATCCGATGTCTGGTGTCGCCGGCACGGCTTTGGGATTGTCGCGCACGCTGCTGAGGGTGTGCGCCGTCTGGAACCTGGCGGTCGGCGCGATCCTGCTCCTGGTCTTCGTTGCGAGTTTTGTGTTTGAAGACACCGTGACCCAGCAGTTCCGGACCCGAATGCCGGAGCTTGACCTGGCCATCCTGTTCCCGACGGTGCGGATGTGGCTGGTGCTTGGCGCACCTTTGGTCGCAGCGGTTCACGTGTTGCTGTCGCGGCTTCTGGAGATCGTCGGGACGGTGCGGCTCGGCCACCCCTTCGTTCCGGAGAATGCGGTGCGGCTGAAGACCATCGCCTGGTGCCTGCTGCTGGTGCAGCTGCTCCACCTCTCGTTTGGCGTGATGGTGAAGATCGTCGCCGCCGCCAACGTGGAGATGGATTGGGACTTCTCGCTCGTCGGCTGGATCGCCGTCCTTCTGGTGTTCGTCCTGGCGCGGGTATTCGAAGAAGGCGCCCGCATCCGCGACGATCTGGACGCGATGATCTGATGGCGATCATCGTCAAACTCGATGACATGCTCCACGCACGTCGGATGAGCCTGACGGAACTGTCGGGGATCGTCGGGATCACGCTTGCCAACCTGTCGATCCTTAAGACCGGCAAGGCCAAGGGCGTTCGTTTCGCGACGCTGGACGCCATCTGCATCGCGCTGTCATGCCAGCCCGGTGACATTCTGGCGCGCCTGCCCGCCACGACGGAGGACGAGCCAGTCACCGGGCGCGGCGCGCCGGATCAGCCGCTATGACCATTCTGATGTGGGCGCACATCACCGGCGGAAGCCTTGCCCTCCTCTCAGGCGTCGTGGCGGTCGCCGCCCGCAAGGGCAGCCCGCTTCACGCTCGCGCCGGGACCGGGTTCGTCGCCGCGATGCTGGTCCTCTGGGCGAGCGCCACCATCCTGCACCTGGTCGAAGGCAAGCCAGGGTCTGCAGCAGGTGACATCTTCATAGGTTACTTCGTCGCGACGTCCTGGGTTGCGGCCCGCCGCCGTGACGGGACAACCGGCCGGTTCGAGATCGTCGCCTGCGCGGTCGTGCTCTGCGCCGCCGCGATGATGGCCTGGGGGGCTTTCACGGGCACGGCGGTGCCGACCCCGGTGGGCCTGGGGCCGGTATATGCGCTCGCCGGGGTGTGCCTGCTGGCCGGTCTGCTCGACCTCAACGCCATCCTGCGCACCCGGCTGACGGCGACCCAGCGGATCTCGCGGCACCTTTGGCGGATGTGCAGCGCGGCCTTCATCGCCACCGGATCCTTCTTCCTCGGCCAGCAGGACGCCATGCCGGAGGCCGTCCGCGGCTCTCCTGCCCTGTTGGTCCTCGCCTTTGCGCCGTTCGCGGTCATGGCCTTCTGGCTGGTCCGGGTTCGGCTCGGGAAGACATTCAACAGGGCGTTTGAGGCGCTGTGATCTCGACCTCCCGCGCCCGGCACGCAGCCTATGGGCCGGACCAGCTTCAGGATGCGATCCTCAACAGCACCCGACCCTGTTTTCCGCGCGTGCCGAACCGGTCAAAGGCTGCGTCCGCTTCGGAGACGGCATGCAGGCTGTCCACAACCGGTCTCAGCGCACCCTCGGCCCACAGATCGACCAGTCGCCCAAGTTTGGTCGGTGTTGTCGTCAGCATCATCAGGTAGCCAGCCCGACGCGAGGAGGCCATGGCGCGGACGAAGCCGCCGACATCCGCCATCGGGTTGGTCGTCACATACATCCCGTCATGCGTCAGGTGCGGCATCGCTTCGGCAAAAGACAACTTCCCCGGCGCATCCACGACCAGGTCAAAGTGATCGCCGCGCACGAATGGAGCCGCCGTCTCGTAAGGCCTGATATCGCTCGCACCCTGGTCGGTGACCCACGCGGCATTGGCCTGCGAACAGACCGCCGTGACCTTCGCGCCCTGAAACCTGGCCAGCTGGGTGACGTAGGCGCCAACACCACCGGCGGCCCCGATCACCAGGCAGCGCGTGCCTGATCGCAGGGGCTTCAGCCGTTCCAGCACCTCGATGGCGGTCAGCCCCATGACCACCAGAGCTGCGCCAGCCTCGTCGTCCA
This sequence comes from Alphaproteobacteria bacterium, assembly GCA_031415215.1. Taxonomy (GTDB): domain Bacteria; phylum Pseudomonadota; class Alphaproteobacteria; order Caulobacterales; family Caulobacteraceae; genus Phenylobacterium. The sequence continues at coordinate 15,169 of JANORH010000063.1, forward strand.
GACCGTCGGGTATGGGCACCAGATCGTTCTCGTCAACGCATACGAACTGCGCGTGGGTGCGGCCCCCGTTCAGGACATGGACATAGCCGATCACCCGCTCGCCCGCCCGGATTCGGTCGCCGTCGCTGCGCGCCACGCCGGCAAACTCGAACCCGGTCAGGACCGGACCGGCCTTGCGAAACCGGCGCACTTGAGACCGCCAGCCGCCGGCGCGGACCTGGACGTCCATCTCGTTGACGGCGCTGACCTTCACCTCAACCAGAATCTGGCCAGAGCGGGGCTTGGGAACGGGCGCCTCGACAATCGTCATCCGCCCGTCAGCCCCAAGGCCGAGCGCTGGCATCATAGGGGTCATGGCGCGGTTTCCTCTTCGAACTGGACGCCGAACGCCTGTAGTCGGGCCAGGGTCCGATCCGGATCCAGCAAGGTTTCCGGGAATGCCAGCCCGCCTTGCGGCGGCGGAGCACCGTCCAGTCCAAGGACACGCTCGATCCCGACCAGCACGCCCAACGCCGTCAGATGCGCCTGGCCTGCCGGGTCCGACAGTCGCCAGCGGCGACCTGCCCGGACGCCGTCACCCTGTACGCCCTCGATATCGATGTAGAGGTCATGAGAGGCGGAACGCCCGCTCAACGAGCCGAGCGACTGCCCGGTACCCAGATCGAACCGCACATCGCGGGCACCGGTCGCGGTAGCCAGACTGAGCACGTCGAGGACACCCGTGGGCATGACGTCAAACGCGGGGCCACCTCGACGATTGATCGCGCGGGCGGCGGCCTGGGGATCCAGACGGACCCAGACGCCGTCTTGGCGCAGGGTGGCACGTTCGAAGAAGCTGCCGGAATCGCCAGCTGTCATCGGCCCGATCGGGTCTGCGTAGTCATAGAGCGCGGCAAGCTCAATGCGCTCTACCGTGGCGAACGCCCGTGCCGCTGTCTGGGTCGCGGCCACCAGAACACCTGCCTGCCAATGGCCCAGAATCAGCGTCGGGCGTTCACACCGGATGGCGCTCGCCGCGATCAGGGTCGAGGCCACACTTTCCGCCATGCCGACGATCCCGATATAGCCAGCTCCGGCGCGGAGGGTCGCCGTCAGCAGGGTGTCGCCGGGGTCGAGCAGGGCCGCGACCACCAGGTCAAGGTGTCCGGCCTGTGACAGGCCCCTGGTCGGGTCAGCCGTGTCGAGCTGCACGACGGTCGCGCCCAGTTCGCGGGCCAGCGCCTCGCCGTCTGGCGGATTGCGGCCTCCCAGAATCAGATCCACATCATGACCCGCTGCGCGCACATGCCGCGCGATCTGGCTGCCCACTACGCCGTAGCCGCCAGCGATCAGGATGCGTGGGCTCATAGTGTCACCGCCATGCGCAGTTCGCCGGGGAAGCCGTAGCTGCGGCTCAGCTCGGGCGAACGCGTCTCTGAAAGCACGCGTAGCCCGTTGGCCTGATAGAACCCCACCGCCGGATTGTCGGCCAGGACGTCCAGTTGCAATTCCCGGTGACCCGCAGCCCGTGCGCGATCAATCGCGGCGTGCAGCAAAACCTTTCCCGCGCCGCGCCCGCGATAGCTGACGGGCGTCGCCAGGGCGTGGATATAGTAGACACCTTCCGGCACATGGGCGTTCAGATAGCTCGCGATCTCGGCCCGTTCGCTCAAGCCAACCAGTTCCTCCACGCCGACCACGCCGCGCGCGATCAGGTCGCCAGCAAGCGCCACCAGATTGTCCTTGAAGCGATAGAAATCCGGCCCGTAGAACCCCAGCTCGATCCCCGCCAGGGCATCGCCATCGAACACAGCGGTGGTATTTGAGCCCGCGAACAGGGTTTCCGGCGCGGACCAGGACGCGGCAACCACACGTTCCAGCAGGCCCTCTGTTCCAAACTGGTAGTCATAGCTGACAGGCCCAGTGGCGCGGATCAATCCAGGCACGAGGGGGGCGATTACTTCGGCCTGGTCAGCCGATAGCGAAGACGGCGCATAGGGCTTGGCGTTCATGGAATCCCGACCTAGATATGGGTAACTTACGAAATGTAAGTTACGATTCGTGACATAATCAAGATGGCTGACGCGTCAAGCGGATCGTCGGTTCCCGGAGTCCATACGTTGACACCCAGGCGACTGCCCAAGGCCCAACGCCGCCTCCAACTGCTGGAGACTGCCGCCGCCATCGTTCGCACTGCGGGCACCGATGCCTTGACGCTGGCGCGGCTGGCGGAACAGGCAGGGGTAACCAAGCCTATCGCCTATGAACACTTCGGCACCCGCGCCGGCCTGCTGATAGCGCTGTACCGACACTTTGACGCGCGCCAGTCCGAAGCGGTGAAGGCCACACTGGACGTCGGGGGGCACACGCTTGAACAGGTGGTCGACCTGCTGGCCGCTTCCTATGTCGACTGCACACTTTCGGCCGGACCGGAGTTCGGCGCGATCTCCGACGCCCTATCGGCAAGCGGGGAAATGGAAACCTTCCGACAGGTTCTCCGCGATGGCTACGTCGAGCAGTTCCTGAACGCCCTGACCCCGCACATCAACCTGCCCATTCCGCGCGCGCGCCTGGTGCTGGCCGGTGCGATCGGCGCGGCCGACGCCCTGTCGCAGGCCGCTGCCAACGGCCGCTGTTCGCGCGATGAGGCCGTCGCGGCCCTGGCCGGGCTGATGGTCGGCGCGCTGAACCGAGGTTACGGCTCCGGGAATCCGCAGAGTGCGACGGGAAAATGGCGTCCATGATCAGGCTTCCCTTGCGACCGCCTCCCGAACGGCCTCTGTCACGGCCTCGAATGCCAGCAATGTCGAGGTGTGGCGCGCCGGATAGTCCTTGACCGGTGCCAGCAACGCCAGGTCGGCGAAGCGGCCCTCTGGCGCCGGCCCTGCCGCTTTGAGCATGGCGCGAAAGGCGTCCAGGGTAGTTTCGAACTCAGCAAGACTGGCCCCGATTGCATGGGCGCCCAGCACAGAGGCCGAGGCCTGGCCCAGCGCACAAGCGCTGACCTCCTGAGCGAAGTCGACAACGCGACCGTCGGCGACCTTTACATCCACCACGATCCGGCTGCCGCACAACTTCGAAACCTTCTCCGAACTGGCGTCGGGATCCGTCAGACGCCCGGCGCGTGGCAACTCTGCCGCCAGCCGTAGAAGTTTCGCCGAGTAGAGATCGTCGATCATGGCCACTAGGTCGGGGTTCGCGGCGCGGAAGTCAAACGGGGCCTGCCCCAGGGCTACTGTCGCGCCATTTCCGCCGCCCCGACGGCCTCACCGTCAAGGGTCTGATCATCGCCCATGGTCACGGTGACCTTGCGAAGGGTCCCGGTGAACGCAAATGGGGCAGCATAGCCGGCGACCGGACTTCCACGGTCCAGGCCGATGTCCAGACCCGACCACGATATGAAATTGCCGAATCCGGTGGTGGCAACCACCTCTCCGGCCGCTACGCCATCGACGATCAGGGTGAAGGTTCGGGGTCCAGTCTCGCGACGAAAAGCGACCACACCGAGCCGCGTCGCGGTGAGCGGAATCGGTGCGTCCGAGGTGACGGTGGTCTTCTCGCCACCAATGTTGAGTGTATGATGCAGCCGCCCATCCTGCAGATACAGACTGTAGCCGCTGGTGGCATCGCCATGGGCAATCAGCACACCCTCCGCGCCGGGCTTGAGCGCCACATCCGCCTCGATCCGATAGCTGCGGGCGCGGACGTCAGGGGCGACGTCCGTCGGCAGGTGTCCCATCCCGGCATGCAGCACGAACTTGCGTCGCGCGCCATGAAATCGGGCCGAATTCTCGGCGAAGCGCGGGCCGAAGCGATCATCCAGCGGCAGCACCTTGTGGGTTTCCGCCGCCACCCACCACGCCTCGACCAAGGCTTTGAGCCGTTCGGGATCCTGTTCGGCGAGGTCGCGGGTTTCGGCGAAGTCGCGGTCCAGATGATAGAGTTCCCAGCGGTCATCCTCGAATGGCGTACCTGGTGGATGGAACGCCACGGCCTTCCAGCCGTCGCTCCACAGACCCCGGTGCCCGAACATTTCGAAGTACTGCGATTTGACACGCGGTGGTGCGCCGGGGTCGTACAGGCTGGCGGCGAAACTCTCGCCCTCCAGCGGCCATTGGGCAATCCCGGCGATGGCGTCCGGTAACGCGTCGATCCCGATCAGGTCCAGCAGCGTCGGGACCACGTCGCAAGCATGCGCGAAACGGGTGCGGACCTCGCCCCGCGCCGCCACTTTCGCCGGCCAGGAGATAACCAGCGGATCGCGGATGCCACCACCGTGGGTGTTTTGCTTGTAGCGCCGAAGCGGGGTGTTGGACGCCATGGCCCAGCCCTGCGGAAAATTGGAATGGGTGTCAGGCCCGCCGATGTCATCGATGCGGGCGATCTTCTCGGCCATGGGTTCGGCCCGCATGTTGAAGGGGCCCATCGCGTTGACGAAGCCCTGCGGGCCGCCTTCCTGACTGGCACCGTTGTCCGACATCACCAGGATCAGGGTATCCTCGCGCAGGCCCGCGCGCTCCAGAAAGTCGACCAGTCTGGCCAGATGCTGATCGGCGTGATCCAGCATAGCCGCAAATGCGCTCTGCAGGCGGGTGAACAGCCGACGCTCTTCGGCGGGATAACTGTCCCACGCTCGTACCCCGTCGTTGTGATCCGGCAGTTGCGTGTCCGCCGGGACCAGCCCCATGGCGATCTGGCGCGCCAGCCGTTGTTCGCGTTCCACATCCCAGCCGTGCTCGAAGACGGTGTCATAGCTGCGGATGAGGTCGGCGGGAGCCTGGTGCGGCGCGTGGCAGGCGCCCAGGGCCAGCCAGGTGAGCCAGGGCTTTTCGGGCGCATCGGCGGTGTGATCGGCGATGAAGCGGATCGCCTCATCCACCAGGTCTGACGTCAGATGGTAGCCGTCAGCGAACATTCCAGGCGCTGCCACCGGCGTGTTGTCGCGCACCAGTTCCGGCGCGTACTGGTCGGTTTCGGCGTCCATGAAGCCGTAGAAGCGATCAAACCCGCGCCCCAGCGGCCAGCCATCGAAAGGTCCGGAAGGCCCCGTCTCGGTCAGCGGCGTCACATGCCACTTGCCCAACATGTAGTTGCGGTAGCCGTGTGGCCGGAGCAGTTCGGGCAGGATCCCCGCCTCCCGGGCGATCTTGCCGCGATAGCCGGGATAGCCGCTATCGAAATTGGCCAGACACCCCACGCCAACCGAATGGTGATTGCGTCCGCTGAGCAGCGCCGCGCGAGTGGTCGAGCACATGGCAGTGGTGTGAAAGCCCGAATACCTCAGGCCCTCGGCTGCCAGCCGGTCGATAGTCGGCGTGCGGATGGGCGAACCGTAACAGCCGAAGTCCGAGAACCCCACGTCGTCGAACAACACAACCAGAATGTTTGGCGCGCCCTTGGGTGGCTTTGACGTTTCTGACCAATGCGGCGTCGACTCCGCGACAGTACGACCAATCCTGCCTGCCATGGCTATTGTCTCGCCGCCCATTCCGCCTCGGCGCGGGCCTTCAGAGCCTCGTTCATGGCCCGGAATCCGCGTTGCACGGCGCGGCCCATACGCTTGCCCAGCGAGGGGCCCATCAGGCCGCCGAAGATTTCGCCGTTGTCGACAACACAGGCCCCGTTCGCCAGGGTTTCGATCTCGATATAGCGCAGGGTCCGGATCAGGCCGCCCATCATCTTGAGCTCCCAGTGCAACTGGGCGTTGGGCACCCATTCCAGCACTTTAGGCTTCAGCGCCTGCGTCGGCTGGCCGGGCAGGGCCAGGGTGACGGACAGCACCTCGCCCAGGCGGATCTGGCCGGCAGCGCTGGGATAGGTAGGGTTCCACTCGACCCAGCGGTCAAGGTCATAGATGATCTCCCAGATGACCTCGGCCGGCGCCTGGATACCGATCCGGTCCTCGACCCTCATGCCGGCGTGTGTTTTCGGCGGCGGCAATTTTCCGGCGTCTTCCATGGCGGTCATCCGGGGGCCGAGGGTTCCGCGTTTGGCGAACGGTCCGGCCAGCAGGTCAGGTTCGGGCTTTACCGGCATCAGGCCTGCTCCTTGATCCGCCAGGTGGCGCCGGTGGGGCCGTCCATGACCTCGACCTTCAATGCCGAAAGTTCGTCGCGAATGCGGTCGGCGGCGGGCCAATCCTTGGCGGCCCGAGCCTCGCCCCGCGCGGTGATCAGGGCCTCGACCTTGGCCTTGAGGTTGTCGTCTGCGCCGCCCTGGAACCACCCTTGAGGATCAGCTTTCAGCAGGCCCATCAGCTGACCCGCTTCCAGCAAAAGGCCGCGACCACGCTCAACGCCGGCCACATCCTTGCCCATGGTCGAGGCGCGAACATGGTCCGCCAGCTGAAACAGCCCTGCGAAGGCCAGCGGCGTGTTGAGGTCATCGCGCACCGCCGCCAGCACGGCGTCGAAAGCCTGGGTCGCCCCGGTGTGCTCGCCTCCTGACGCCCGCTGCGACGTCGGAACGCCGTCCAGGAACCGGGCGGAATCGTCCAGCACCCGATAGAGCCGGTCCAGCGCGCTCTTGGCCTGTTCGATCAATTCGCTCGTCCACTCCAGCGGCTGACGATAGTGGCCGGCCAGCAGCGCCCAACGCAGCGCCTCGCCCGGCCAGGTTTTCAACAGGTCATGAGCCAGCGCGACGTTGCCGATGCTTTTGGACATTTTCTCGTCGGCCATGTTGAGGAAGCCGTTGTGCATCCAGACGTCAGCATACTCATGTCCGTGACCGGCGCAGACGCCCTGGGCGAGTTCGTTCTCGTGGTGCGGGAACACCAGGTCGATGCCACCGCCATGAATGTCGATGGGCAGACCCAGCGCCTGTTCGATCATCGCCGTGCATTCGATGTGCCAGCCGGGGCGCCCGGCACCCCATGGGCTTTCCCACGCAGGCTCGCCGGGTTTGGACGGCTTCCACAGCACGAAGTCGGCGGGGTGCCGTTTGTACGGGGCCACCTCCACCCGCGCGCCAGCGATCATTTCGTCCATCGGTCGGCCCGAAAGCTTGCCGTAGTCGGGGAAGGCCTGGGTGTCGAACAGGACGTGTCCGTCCGCCGCATAGGCCGCCGACTGGCCCACCAGATCGGCGATGAATTTGATGATCGCGTCCATGGTCTCGGTGACCCGGGGCTGAAACGTCGGCGGCAAGGCCCCCAAAGCCGCAGCATCGGCGTTGTACGCGGCCAGATAGCGATCCGAGATCGTGCTGATGGGCACGCCCTCGTCGGCCGCCTTCTTGTTGATCTTGTCATCCACGTCGGTGACGTTGGCGGCGTACAGCACAGCGTCGTCGCCGTAGGTGTCGCGCAGCACCCGGAACAGCAGATCGAACACCACCACGGGCCGGAAATTGCCGATGTGGGCATAGTTATAGACCGTCGGCCCGCAGACATAGAGCGTCACCCGGCGGGGGTCGCGGGGGGTAAACACCCGCTTCTTGCGGGTCATGGTGTCGTAGAGAATGAGGGTCATGGTCTGGGTTTACGCTGCGAAACGGTTGCCGGGATAAGGCTTCGCCCCATATACAGGCGGACCGGACCCGAGGCCAACCGCGCCTTCGTCTGAAGTGAAGGGGTGGCACGCGTCATTTCCGGGGCCTTCGTCCCGGCGCAACTCAGGCCCTGGAAAGAACCGATCTCTGATGGATGCCCCTTCTCGTGACAGCGCCCTGATCGGGGCAGAAGACAGCACGCTGGAACCTTTCAAGCGCCCGACGCGTGAGGAAGCCATGGAGGCTGTGCGCACGCTGATCGCCTGGGCCGGTGACGACCCGCGCCGCGAAGGCGTGATCGACACCCCCAAGCGTGTGGTCGATGCCTATGGCGAGTGGTTCGAAGGCTACAACCTGGATCCCGCCAAGGAACTCTCGCGCACCTTCGAGGACGTGCAGGGCTATGACGACATCGTCATGCTGCGCGAGATCGAGGTGGAGAGCCACTGCGAGCACCACATGGCGCCCTTCCTGGGCAAGGCCTATGTCGCCTACATGCCCACCAATCGGGTGGTGGGAATCTCCAAGCTGGCCAAGGTGGTGGAGATCTTCGCCCGCCGTCTCCAGACCCAGGAGACCATGACCCAACAGATCGCCGACGCCATCACCGACAGCCTGCGTCCGGCCGGTGTCGCGGTGCTGATCGATGCCGCCCACCAGTGCATGACCACCCGCGGCGTCCACCACCGCCATGTGACCACCATCACCACCCAGGTCACCGGCGTCTTCAAGACCGACCCGACCCTGCGTCAGCGGTTCCTGGACTTCGTCAACCGGCGCTAAGACGAGCCCATGAGGCCTGGGAACCAGGCTTCGGTCCACAGGCCGTCAAGATAGGGGCGTGAGCCTGTCCGTCTGAGATAGGTCCACCGGCTCAGGTCGGTGGACTAGACTCACCAGCACGAAACTCAGCATCATCAGCAGATACCAGGACCCCAGCTTGGCCAGTCCGACGGGCTGCCAGTGTTCGGCCTGCTGCGGATAGGTCCAGGTGGCGGTGAAGGTGCCGACGTTCTCGGCGATCCAGATAAAGACCGCCACCAGCAGAAACCCCAGCAACATGGGCATGGTCCTGGGCTTGAGATCGGGCGTGAACTGGAAACTCGCCCGCCCAAACAACAGCACCGACAGGGCAAACAGGCCCCAGCGGAGGTCGACGATGTAGTGATGGCTGAAGAAATTCAGATAGCTCAGCACCGCCAGCAACCACGGACCCCAGAGCGGCGGATAACGCGTGAACCGAATCTCGAATAGGCGCCAGGCCCGGGCGATATAGCTACCGATCGCGGCATACATGAAGCCGGAGAACAGGGGCACCCCGCCGATCCGCAGTAGGGAATCTTCCGGATAGATCCACGAGCCGTGGCTGGTCTTGAAGATCTCCATCACTGTCCCCACCACATGGAAGACGGCAATCACCAGGGCCTCGTCCCAGCGTTCCAGCTTGGTGGCCAGCAGCAGGGCCTGGAGGGCGAGGGCCGCGATCACCAGAAAGTCGTAGCGGGCCAGGGCCGCATCTGCGGGCCACCAGAGGTGGCTGGCGATCAGCAGGGCCACCATCGCCCCGCCATAGAGACAGGCCCAGGCCTGCTTCAGGCCAAATAGCAGAAACTCATAGGCGAAGGCGTGGGCCCGGGACCTTTGGGCCCAGGGTCGGGCGATCGCGTCCATGCCCG
>JANORH010000064.1:0-6080 GCA_031415215.1 Alphaproteobacteria bacterium
GGCCCCTCATAGCCATCGACGTCGATGATAAGCGCCTCGCCGTCCTCGGCTGCTGTCGCAGCGGCGTTGAAGTCGAGGGTTGGCTGGAAGCCCGAGGTCATGCCGCCCACCTTCCCTCAAAGGCTGCTTCGAAGCGAGCGCGACCGGCCTGCGCGTCGAAGGGTTCGGGAAGTCTGGCTACCCGGGCCAGCGCTGCATCAGCGCGACGGAGCGACCGACCGCTCAGCCGTCCAGCACCCTCGGCGACAGCAGCCATATCTGCCAGCACACCGTTGCCGTGCAGGACTATGTCGCAGCCAGCCCGTCTTGCCCGCCTCGCCCGCTGGGCCGGATCACCGCACAACGCGCCCATCGAGATGTCATCGCTGATCAGCAACCCGTCAAAACCGATGGCCTCTCGCACAATCGACCGGATGACCGTTCGCGATGTCGTGGCCGATTGGCTTGGGTCTATGGCGGTGAAGACCACGTGGGCGGTCATCGCCATCGGCATGTCGGACAGCGCCCGGAAGGGGGCGAAATCCGACTGTTCCAGATCATCGAAATCGGCTTCGACCACCGGCAATTCCAGGTGACTGTCGGTGGTCGCACGTCCGTGGCCGGGGATGTGCTTTATGATCGGTAGAACCCCGCCGGCGATCAGGCCTTCGCAGGCGGCGCGCCCCAGCACGGCGACCTCTTCTGGCCTCTCGCTGTAGGCGCGGTCGCCGATAGCCGGGTGTGCGTGAGCCACAGGCAGGTCGAGAACTGGCATACAGTCTACGCTGATGCCCAGGGCGGCCAGGTCGTGGGCGATCAGTCGTGCACCAAGCCGCGCCATTTCGCGCTGGAGCAATGGATCGTTGCCTTTGAGCGAACCGTAGAGCCGGCCCGCAGGATATCGCGGCCAATGTGGCGGCCCCAATCGCTGAACGCGCCCGCCTTCCTGGTCGATCAGCACCGGAGTACTGTGACGGCCAACGGCCTCACGCAGGCTTGCCGTCAAGGCCCTGACCTGATCCGGATTCTGCACGTTGCGGCCAAACAGGATGAAGCCCCACGGCTGAATGTCGGCGAACATCGCCCCTTCCGATGCGGTAAGGACGGGCCCTGCACAGCCCAGGATGCAGGCCGCCAGGCTCACCGGACGAAGCAGCTCTTCCCCGCAGCCTGCAGCTTGGTACAAAATGCCTGGGCATCGGCCCTCGACGCAAATCCGGTAACGGCTGTGCGATAAAGCGTTCCGCCGTTCCGTTCGATCTTCTCGACACTCTTGCCCTTGCCCACACCCAGTCCCGGGGCGGCAGCGACCGCTTCGCTCCAGGCCTTGTCGGCCAGCGCCGTCGAGGACACCGCCCCGATCTGAACCGCAGCGGGACCGGACGACGCGGCCTTGGGTCCCGGCACCACAGCCTTCGCAGGCGGTGGAACCACGGCCTTGGGCATAGTCGGCGGGGCCGACTTTACTGGCGTGGGCTTCGCCACAGTCAGCGGCGCTTTCTGAACGGGAGCGGGCATGACCCTGGCCGGAGACGCGGGCGCAGCCTTGGCCGGAGGGGTGACAATAGCCGGTCTCAGGGCTGCCGCTGTCGATGGGGCCACAACGACAGGCACCGTAGGCCGCGACCGGGGCGCTTCTGGCGGATTCACAAACGTCGGTTCTGCGGGCACGGTTTCCATCGCCTCGCCGTCGGACTTGTAAATCTGCAGGCCAGCCGCCGGGTCTTGCGGCTGGGATTCCGGGGTGGCCGCCGACTTGATGCCGTCGACCGGGGTGCCAACAACTTCCGGGGCTTCTGCCGCCTGCCTCACGCCCGAGCGGTAGAAAACAAAGATCGCCGCCACCAGCGCGGCCAGCACCAGCACGCTGAGGATCAAGGTGAACGGGATCGGCCGCGCGCCCCGCACGGGCTGTCTCGGATCAAAGCTCAGCGGCGCATCGGAGGTCGGGGGGGTGTAGGCACCGCGCTCATGGTCGGACATCGCGAGAGCTCCTGGAGCTTGACTACAGCTTGCGATGTTCCGGATCGAACGAATCGCTCGCGTTCAGCGGCACTCTAACCGAGCCAACACGGCGCGGATCGCTCGAATGCGTCGATTTCTGTGGGCGACCGCCGACCGACCTGACGTTTCAGCCCGTCCGGTCCAGCCCCTCCAGATCGCTGGTGTCCATCGCATAGCGGTGAAAGGCGGCGCGAAGCTCTCGCAGTTCATCCACGCTGACCCGCCCCGGACGCAGGTGAATTTCCAGATCGCGGCCCCGCCCGTTTAACCGCTGTACCGCTCCGATCTTCCGCACCCAGCCAAAGAACGCGGTCTCGTCGCCTGCCGAATGAAAAATCGGGCCTCTGACCACCAGCACGGCCAAGGTCAGCTCCAGACGTCCAGATGGAAGAGCTTTTTGTGTTCCTCGATGGCGAAACGGTCGGTCATGCCGGCGATGTAGTCGCAGACGATCCGTGCGCGACCGGCCTCATCGCGGGCCTCTGCCCGGACAAACCATTCTGCGGGCAGAACATCAGGCTCGGCCATGAACAGCTGGAACATTTCGGCCAGGATCCGGCGCGCCTGACTGCGGGTGCGGTTGACCTTCCAGTGCCGGTACATCCGTTCCAGCAGGAACAGGCGCAGCGCACCCAAATCCTCCAGCATGTCGCGGGAAAAGGCCACAAGAGCATGGCCCAGCACACGCACCTGCTCAGGTGAACCAACCTTGTCAGCTGACGCCCGCCGACGGGTCTCGGTCAGCACATCATCGACCATGGCCCCTATCATCCGACGCACAGCCTCCAGACGCAGGATGCCGGGTTCACAGTCCGGATAGTCCGCCCACGCGCTCAGCACATGCGGCCCGATCAGCGGTACTTCGGCCAACTCGTCCAGATTGAACAGTCCGGCCAGGACGCCGTCGTCTACGTCGTGGTTGTTGTAAGCAATGTCGTCGGCCAGCGCCGCGACCTGGGCCTCAGCCGATGCCCAGGTATCCAGCCGCAGGGCATACTGGGCGTCAAACTCGGAGATCGCGCTCCACGATGGCTTGGCCAGCTGGTCAATCACCGGCCCGTTGTGCTTGATCACCCCTTCCAGCGTTTCCCAGGTCAGGTTCAAGCCGTCGAAATTGGGGTAGCGGCGCTCCAGTTTCGTCACCACGCGGAACGTCTGGACGTTGTGGTCGAACCCGCCATAGCCGTGCATCTGCACCTGCAGCTCGTCCTCGCCGGCGTGTCCGAACGGCGGGTGGCCCAGATCGTGGGCCAGCGCGATGGTCTCGGCGAGGTCCGCATCCAGCCCCAGGGCCGTGGCCAGCGACCGGGCGATCTGGGCCACTTCAAGGCTGTGGGTCAGGCGGGTTCGAAAGTGATCCCCCTCGTGGGCCACGAACACCTGGGTCTTTTCTTTCAGCCGCCGAAACGCCGTCGAATGGATGATCCGATCGCGGTCGCGGGCGAAGTCGGTGCGCGTGCGGCTATGCGGCTCGACGACCTTTCGGCCTCGTGATGCCCCGGGATCTTCGGCAAAGGCCGCGCGCAACGGTATGGATGAAGTCATTTAATCGTTCTATGTCATGACCCCTTGGTCGAGGCCGCTCTGGCCCTCATATAGTCCAGCAAGGACATTCGTCTAACAGGCCATGACAACAACAGACCTCACCCTCTCGCCTGCCGCGGCGAAACGCATCCAGGCCATCGGGGCCGAGGAAGGCCGGGCCGTGATGTTGCGGGTCGCGGTCGAGGGCGGCGGCTGTTCCGGTTTCCAGTACCAGTTTGCGCTGGTGGACAAGATCCAGCCCGATGACCTGAAGATCGAATGCAATGGCTCTGCGGCCCTTGTCGACGAGATGTCACTGGCCTTTCTCAAGGGTTCGGAGATCGATTTCATCGACGAACTGGCCGGTGCCGAGTTCAAGATCCGCAATCCGAATGCCAAGTCCAGCTGCGGCTGTGGGGTGAGCTTCTCGGTTTAGGTAGGCCGTCAGCGCGCGGCTTCGGCCTGAAAGGTCACACCGGCCGGTTTCTGAAACAACGCTGGATCGTCCGGCAAGCCCGTTTCATACGCGTCATACCGGATCGTCAGGATCGTCTGCGCGCCTTGATAGTAGGCGACTTCCGCCGGAACACCCCCGTCGGTCAGCAGGATTTCCAGCCGCCGGTCACCCTCCTGCAGCGCATAGATTCTGGCGGTCTTGTCGGACACCGTCCTGACGCCGGCCTCGCGGCCGCGGGCCCTGGCGAAGGCGGCTTCGCAGCCGAATTCCAGCTCCATGAACGCTGGCGGCACGCCCTGCCCTGCCACAATCGGGGCGTGGGCCACGAAGGTTGGGCCGGGATCGACCATATGCTTGCCGGTCTTGTCCATCAGATTGACCACCCAGATGTCTGGCTCTGCGACGATCATGATCAGATGCACGCGCTGCGCCGGATCCGGCGCTTCCTCGTTTCGCAGATATTTTTCGCCCTTGCGATAGAGGATGATGGGCTCGGCGCGAAAACTGCCGCGCGCGATGTCCGGACCGACGGAACGGGTCACAATCCGCGTCAGCGTCGGCGGGGCGCAAGTCGCCGCGACAGCAGGCGCGCCAATCAGCGCAATCAGGATCGCCAGTCCACAAGACTTCATTCGACGGGTCTCAACATGCGCGGCCTTGAGGTGACTGCCCCCGACCTCTAGCCTCAGACGCAAAGCCGGAGCCGTCAATGCATATCGCCACCTGGAATGTGAACTCGGTAAACGCCAGGCTGGAAACGGTGTTGCGCTGGTTCGAAGAAGCCAAACCCGATGTCGCCTGCCTGCAGGAAATCAAATGCGTCGACGAGAAGTTTCCGACCGAAGCCTTTGAACGACTTGGCTACAATGTCGCCGTGCATGGCCAGAAGACCTACAACGGTGTAGCCCTGATTTCGAAGACGCCGCTGGAGGATGTGCGGCGTGGGCTGCCGGGCGATGATGCCGACGAACAGGCCCGCTACATCGAGGCCGTCGTCTCCGGGCCGCGCCCCGTGCGGGTGGGCTGCCTCTATCTGCCCAACGGCAATCCGGTCACGACCGAGAAATTCGCCTACAAGCTCGGCTGGATGGCGCGGCTGAACGCCCATGCCCGCGAATTGCTGACGTGGGAGGAGCCGTTTGTGCTGCTGGGCGACTACAACGTCATTCCCGAACGCCGCGACGCCGAACTACCGGATAACTGGGCGGGCGACGCACTGTTCCAGCCCGAGAGCCGAGCCGCGTTCCGGGCTCTGAAAAACCTGGGGCTGACGGAGGCGTTCCTTGAAGCAGACGGGGCAGCGGGGGCCTACACCTTCTGGGACTATCAGGCCGGAGCCTGGCAGCGAAACAACGGCATCCGCATCGACCACGCCCTGCTCTCCCCCCAGGCTGCCGACCTGTTGACCGGCGTGTCTATTCATCGCGACGTCAGATCCTGGGAAAAGCCGTCGGATCACGTGCCCTTGATGGTCGAGCTGGACGCTTGACCGGCCTGGCGCCTGTCGATTTAGCCGGCCACCTCCCTGTCATCCCCCGAACTTAGCCGACTCACCGAAAGGGCGTAGCCTCTGGTCCATGGACGACGTAGCCAGGCTTCTGACGTTGCTGGCGCTGGTGGGCGGTGCCTTGACGCTCCTGGGCGGCCTGTTTGCGTGGCGGCTGGACGAGGTTCGACGGATCCGGCGCAGCCTGACCCTTGTACTGGAGGCCGATCCCCAGCCCCTGTTGACGGCGCGCGGGCGCGGCGCGGGGATCGGCTTCAATCTGGCCACCGGGACGCTGGCGGTCACTTCGGACCGTGGCGTATGGTGTCTCGTCTACGGCATTGAGGAACTGATGGGCGTCGAGCTGATCGTCGACCGCCATGTCGCCGCCCGCGCCTTCCGCAGCGAGTCGCGCCGGCCTCTGGACCAGTTGGCGGCTCCCGAGGAGCGGGTGCGCCTGCGGTTTGTCTTCGATGACCCCGCCCATGCCGATTTCGATATCGACCTTTGGAGACCCGAAGACGACGATCTGCGCGGCTGGCTGGATGCCGAAACCGCCTTGCAGGAGGCAAACCGCTGGATGGCGCGCATGGAGGCGATCCTGCGTCGTGGCCGGCCGACGGCATCACC
>JANORH010000065.1:0-1901 GCA_031415215.1 Alphaproteobacteria bacterium
GCTTTTTCGGGGTTAAGCGGCTTTCTCTAGAGCGCGTCGCAAGAGGTGCCAACCTCAGACGGTTGCCACATCCGTCCCCGCCGCCTCGTCGTCCTTCTTGCGGCGCAGTTCGATCAGTTTCACGCAGCCGACGGAGACAAAATAGAGGGCGATGATCGGGACGGCCAGCATCAGCTGGCTGATCGGGTCAGGCGGGGTGACAACGGCGGCGACGACGACGACGCCCAGCACGGCATAGCGCCAACCCTTCCACAGCATGGCCGAATTGACGATCCCGGCCAGCCCCAGCAGCGTCAGCACCACGGGCAGCTGAAAGCACAAACCAAAGGCCAGCAGCAGGGTGGTGACCAGGGTCAGATAGTCCGACACCTTGGGCAACAGCTCCACGGCGATACCGGCACCCATGATCTGCTGGCTGAGCGAGAACCACAGAACGAAGGGCAGGATGATGTAATAGACCAGCGCCCCACCCAGGGTGAACAGCGCCGGTGCCGCCAGCAGGAACGGCAGGAACGCAAACCGCTCACGTTTATACAATCCCGGGGCGACAAACGCGTAGACCTGCCAGGCCAGGACCGGGAATGACAGCACCACGGCTCCGAAACCGGCCAGTTTCAGCTTGGTGAAAAAGAACTCCAGCGGTGCCGTGAACATCAGCCGGAGATCGCCGGTGGCGGGCGGCGCGTCCTTGATGCCGATCAGCACGAACAGCAGGTCAAACGGCCCGGTCGGCTGGCCGGTTTTGGACGCCGCGTACATCTGGGCGGCCATCTGGAACGGGTGCAGCAGGAACCGGTAGATCGGCTCGGCAAAGCCAAAACAAATCACGAAGCCGACGACGATCGACACGACGCAGATGATCAGGCGGCTGCGCAGCTCGACCAGATGGTCCATCAGCGGGGCACGTGAGGCCTCGATATCGTCGTCGTGCTCGACGCTCACGAACCGGCCTCTACGGTTTTGGCGGCGCGTTTGCGGCGCTTGGGCGTGGCTTCAACAACCGTGGCTTCGGCGGGGGCAACCGCCTTCTTGCGCGGCTTTCGGGCGGGCTTGGGGACTTCCGAGATTTCCAGCGGCGGCGTCTCAGGCGTGTCGTACTGATAGCTCATCGGCGGGTGAAGCTGGACGCCGACCTCAGCCATGCTGTGTTCGATCTCGCTCACCGAAGCGCGCATCAGCTGGTCCTGCTCTGCGATGTCGGCGAACTGGCCCCGGCGCATGGCGTCGACTTCCTTGCGAAGCTCGTCCAACTCGGTCTGGCGCGCCATTTCGTCGAAGCTGGACCGGAATTCAGACGCCATTCCGCGCAGCTTGGCCATGAACTGGCCAAAGCGTCGCAGCAGAACAGGCAGATCTTTCGGCCCTACAACGATCAGCGCCACGATGGCGATGACCACGAGTTCCGACATGCCGACTTCGGGAAGCATGACTGTGGCCTAAAATACGAGGTGCAGACCGCAGCCGGGGCGGGTCCGCGCGGTAGAGGGGTAAACGACCAGCGTCAGCTGCGCGCGTTGTCTTTTTCGTCCTGGGGCAGCGCCTTCTTGGCCTCTTCGGTGGTGTCTTCGCCCTTCAGGCCATCGCGGAATGCGCGGATGCCCTTGGCGGTGTCACCCATAATGCCGGAGATCTTTCCACGCCCGCCGAAGAGCAGAAGCGCGACCACCACGATCGCCGCGATATGCCAGATACTGAAGGCGCCCATGCGCTGAAGTCTCCTTGTCCGGCAACGGTGCTGTCGCCGAGCGTTGTGTTACGCCGCTATATAGTCTGTCCTGCGTCGCCGCGCCAACGGCCACGATCAGACTTCGGTCTCACCAGCGTCCTCGCTGATGAAATCGACATGAAACTCAGGCACATCTATGTCCAGCGGATCCTCGTCCAGCGCCAGCGCGTTTGCA
>JANORH010000066.1:0-7547 GCA_031415215.1 Alphaproteobacteria bacterium
ACCGCTTGGCGCGGCGCAGGCTGGGCTTTAGGTATGCGAGAGCGGCTTTCGTCGTCAACGCACAACACCCAGGTTCAGGACCCTCATGGATCTTCCGGAATTCGCCATCGAGGCCAGGGGCCTGACCAAAACCTATGCCGCCACCAAGACCACGCCCGAGATGCGGGCGCTGAAAGGCATCGATCTGGCGATCCCGCGCGGTTCGATCTTTGGCCTGCTGGGGCCAAACGGGGCTGGAAAATCGACGATTATCAACATCCTGGCGGGGCTGTGCCAGAAGACCAGCGGCGAGGTTTCGATCTGGGGCCGCAACATCGATCAACGTCCGCGTGATGCCCGCGCCGCGATCGGCGTGGTGCCGCAGGAGATTTCCGCCGACCCGTTCTTCACCCCCAAGGAATCCATGGAGGTGGCAGCGGGCATGTATGCTGTGCCCCGGGCGGAGCGGCGCACCGATGAACTGCTGGCCGCCCTGGGGCTGGCCGACAAGGCCAACGCCTATGTCCGCCAACTGTCCGGTGGCATGAAGCGCCGGCTGATGGTGGCCAAGGCCATGGTGCACAATCCGCCGGTACTGATCCTGGACGAGCCCACCGCCGGCGTGGACGTCGAACTGCGCAAACAGCTCTGGAACTACGTTCTCGAACTGAACCGCAAGGGCGTGACAATCGTGCTCACCACCCATTATCTGGAGGAGGCCCAGGAGCTCTGCGACCAGATTGCCATCATCAATCGCGGCGAGGTCGTGGTCTGTGAGCCGACCACGACGCTGTTGCGGCGCATGGACACCCGTATGGTTCTGGTGACGCCGGACCAGCCGCTGACCGAGGCACCGACCCTGGCCGGCTTCGAGACCAAACTGCTGAAATCGGGCGGCTTCTCGGTGACCTACCGGACCGGGCAGTCCAGCGTCGAACAGGTGCTGGCCGCAGTGCGCGCGGCGGGCCTGCACATCAAGGACATCTCCACCGAGGAGCCGGATCTGGAGGATGTGTTTGTGTCGCTGACGTCGGCGGCGGTTACATAGCCCCGCGACGCCATGAACGCCCAGGTGCCCAGCACGCCCGATGCGGCCGGGGCTACGCCGGTGATGGCGCAGTTCTTCGAGGCCAAGGCCAGTCAGCCCGACGCCCTGGTCTTCTTCCGCATGGGCGACTTCTACGAGCTGTTCTTCGACGACGCCCGCAAGGCGTCGGCGGCACTTGGCATCACCCTGACCGCGCGGGGTCAGCATGGCGGTGAGCCGATCCCCATGGCCGGGGTACCGGCCCACGCCATGGAGGCCTATCTGGCCAAGCTGATCCGGGCGGGTTTCAAGGTCGCGGTCTGCGACCAGCTGGAGGACGCCGAAACCGCCAAACGCCGGGGCGGCTCCAAGGCCGTGGTGCGCCGCGACGTCGTCCGCGTGGTGACGCCCGGCACACTGACTGAGGACGGCCTGCTGGACGCACGCGGGGCCAATCGTCTGGCCGCCATCTCGGTGCGTGCGGGGTCGGCGGCGGTGGCCAGCGTCGAGCTTTCCACCGGTGAGGTCGAATGTATGGCGATCACGGTATCGGGCCTGGCCTCAGCGCTGGCGGCGCTGGGACCGTCGGAGATCCTGGTGCCTGACCGGTTATTCGCCGACGCGGCGGTCTCTGATGCCCTGAAGGCCGTCGGGGGTTTCGTTCAGCCGATGCCCAGCGCTCTGGCCGAACCCGGAGCTGCCGAGGCGCGGCTGAAGCGGCTGTACGGTGTCGACACGCTGGATGGCTTCGGGCCGCTGTCGGGTGCAGAGATTTCCGCCCTGGGCCTGATCGCCGCGCATCTGGAAACCACCCAGGCGGGCCGCGTTCCGGTGCTGTCCGCGCCGCGCCGCGCCGGCGAAGCCGATGTGATGATCATCGACCCGGCGACCCGGACCAGCCTGGAGATCGAACGAGCCACCTCCGGATCGCGGGAGGGCTCGCTGCTGGCGGCCATCGACCGGACGGTGACGGCACCGGGCGCGCGGATGCTCAGCGCCCGACTGGGCAGACCGCTGCTGGACCCCGCGGCTATCGACGCCCGCCTCGACGCCGTAGCCTGGTTCTGCGAGCGCCGCCCGCAGCGCCAACGCCTGCGTGAGACGCTGAAAGGCCTGCCCGACATGGCGCGCGGCCTGTCGCGCCTGGCCCTGGGTCGCGGCGGCCCGCGCGACCTGGGTGCCCTGCGCGACGGCCTGACCCTGGGCGAAACGGTCTGCCGCCTGTTCACCGACACCCGCGATCCGCTGGTGGACCTGCCCGCCGAAACCAGTGCCGCTCTGGGTGCGCTTGATCTGTCGGGTCTCGTCGATCTCGCAGCGTTCCGCGATCTGCTGACGGCAGGCCTTGGCCTCGACCTGCCAGCACTCGCTCGCGACGGGGGCTTCGTGGCCGACGGAGTCCGGCCCGAACTGGACCAGGCCCGGGCGCTGCGCGACGACAGCCGCCGGGTTGTGGCCGCGCTGGAGGCCCAACTGGCGGGCGACAGTGGCGTGTCCCTGAAGATCCGTCACAACGCCGTGCTGGGCTATTTCGTCGAGACCACCGCCAAGGCCGCCGAGCCGCTGATGAGCGCGCCGCTGAACGCCACCTTCATCCACCGCCAGACCCTGGCCAATCAGGTCCGCTTCACCACCGTCGAGCTGGCCGAGCTGGACGCAAAGATCGCTCAGGCCGCCGAGCGTGCCCTGGCCATCGAGCTCGACACCTTCGAGGCCTGGCGCGGTGCCGCCATCGGTGTAGCCAACCTGATCCAGGCCGCCGCCATGGCCGCAGCAACCCTGGACGTAGCCTCCGCCCTGGCCGAATGGGCCGACGACGTGGGCGCGACGCGTCCCGTTGTGGATTGCTCCACCGCCTTCGAGGCCGAGGCCGCCCGCCATCCTGTGGTCGAGGCCGCTGTGCGGCGGGCTGGCGACGCGTTCACACCCAACGACTGCCGGCTGGATGGCGCGGGCGTGGGTGGCGCAAGGCTCTCCATCGTCACAGGCCCGAACATGGCTGGCAAATCCACCTTCCTGCGCCAGAACGCACTGCTGGCCGTGCTGGCCCAGTCGGGGTGCTTTGTGCCAGCGAAACGCCTGCGACTTGGCGTCGTCGACCGGCTGTTCAGCCGCGTAGGTGCCGGCGACGATCTGGCCCGGGGACGTTCGACCTTCATGATGGAGATGGTCGAGACCGCCGCCATCCTGAGCCAGGCGACGCCACGGTCGCTGGTCATTCTGGTCGAAATCGGCCGAGGCACCGCCACCTATGACGGCCTCGCCATCGCCTGGGCCTGCGCCGAAGCCCTGCACGAGACCAACCGCTGTCGTGCCCTGTTCGCCACCCACTATCACGAGCTGGCTGTGCTGGAGGGACGCCTGGCGCATGTCTCCAACCTCAGCCTCAAGGCCAAGGAGTGGAACGGTGATCTGATCTTCCTTCACGAGGCCGGCCCCGGCGCGGCCGACCGATCCTATGGCGTTCAGGTCGCCAAACTGGCCGGTGTGCCGCCGGGGGTGGTGGCGCGGGCGAAACAGGTGCTGGAGCGGTTGGAGAAAGAAGCCTCAGGCCCCGCCAACCTGGACGACCTGCCCCTGTTCGCCGCCGTCGCCGAAACCCCCACCCGGTTTGGGCCAAGCAAGGTCGAGGAAGCCCTCACCATCCTCGACCCCGACGGCATGAGCCCGCGCGAGGCGATGGATGCGCTATACCGGCTGAAAGGGTTGCTGGGGTGAAGGCGCGCCAGCCTCACCCCGCCAACCAGTCCTCGCACCGCAGACCGTCCACACGCCCGAACTCCGAGAGGTTGCCGGTCACCACGATCAGGCCCCGGCTGCGGGCCTGGCCGGCGATCAGCAGGTCATAACCACCGATAGGTTGGCCGCGCCGCTCAAGATCTGCCCGGATATCCGCTGCGTGATCTGCAGCGACGGCATCGAATCCCATCACCTCCAGGCGTGCGGCAAACCGCTCCACCTCGCGCCGATGATGCTCGGACCTCGCTGACTTCGTCGCCCCGTGCAGCAATTCCGTCAGCACGATAGTCGAAATGCAAAGCCCGTCAGCCTCCTGGTTGAACCGCTCGCGCACCTGGACGGGTCGATCCCTCAGCACGCGAATGCACAGGTTGGTATCCAGCATATAGCGCAGCATCAGAGGGCGCCCCGGACCTGCCCTGTCGGCTGATCGCGCTGGCCAAGATCGATTCCCGGCGCCTCGAAGAATTCGTCCCACAACGCCTCGGTCGGCACGATGATCCGGCGTTTGCCCTCCCGCAGGATGGTGACGGAGCGGACCTCCTCGGGAAAGGCGACGTCCTTGGGAAGCCGCACCGCCTGGGAGCGATTTGACAGAAAAAGGTTGGTCCGTGTCATGACGACCTCCGGGATATGCATTTTGTATATCCCATTCTGAAGCCGCAGCAAGACCTCATCCGAGCCAAAGTCCTGCGCCCGTTAACGATCTGTCCTATATGCCTGTCCAGTCATGGTCACAAGCCTTCGCCCCACCCGCCTGGAATACGTTGTCGACGGGGTGCGACTGCGTAGCCAGCTGTCGACCGCAGCGCTGGAGTTTCAGGGCGACGAGCCGGCGCAGCGCAAGGCCGCCCTCGAAATCCTCAAGGCGGCCCTGTTCCGGGGCCGGATGATCGCCAAGGAGCGGCTGGAGAACGGGGCCGGCGGGATCGAGACGGCGCGACTGGTATCGGGCGTCACCGACGAAGTCGTCTCGGCGCTGTGGGACTTCACCACCGTCCACGTCTTTCGCGCGCGCAATCCGACCGAGGGAGAGCGCCTGGCGCTGATGGCCGTGGGGGGCTACGGGCGCGGCACGCTGGCACCCTTCTCCGACATCGATCTGTTGTTTGTGCGGCCCTACAAACAGACCGCCCACGCCGAGAGCGTGATCGAATACATGCTCTATGCCCTATGGGATCTGGGCTTCAAGGTCGGCCACGCGTCACGCACCATCGAGGAGTGCGTCAAGCTAAGCCGCGAAGACTTCACCATCCGGACATCGATCCTGGAAGGCAGACGCCTGATCGGGGATGAAAAGCTGGCCGACGAGCTGATGCGGCGGTTCCAGGGCGAGGTCGTGCGCGGCACCGGTGCCGAGTTTGTCGCCGCCAAGCTCAAGGAACGCGACGAGCGCCACGCCCGCGCCGGGGCCAGCCGCTATATGGTCGAGCCCAATATCAAGGAGGGCAAGGGCGGCCTTCGCGATCTCAATACCCTGTTCTGGATCGCTCAGTATCTGCACCCGGGGCAATCCATCGAAAAAGTGCTGCAGCTGGAAATGTTCGAGCGGCGCGAGGTCCGGGCATTTATCCACGCCTTCGATTTCCTGTGGGCCGTGCGTGGCCACCTGCATTTTGCCACCGGGCGGCCGGAGGAACGGCTGACCTTTGATCTGCAGCCCGAGATCGCCCGGCGGATGGGATACGGCGACCGCGGAGACGCCCCGGCCGTCGAGCGGTTCATGCGGCGCTATTTCCTGATCGCCAAGGATGTCGGCGCGCTGACCCGGGTGTTCGCCGCCAAGCTGGAAGCCGAGCAGGTCAAGGTCGAGCCCCGGGGCATCTCGCGTTTCATCCCCGGCCGCAAGATCACCCGCAAGCCGCTGGATGAACCGGGCTTTGCCGAGGTGGGTGGCCGCCTGGACGTGGATCCCGATATTTTCCAGCTGGACCCGACCAACCTGCTCAGGCTGTTCAAGGTGGCGGATCAGCGGAACCTCGACCTGCACCCTGACGCCTTCACTGCAGCGTCGCGGGCCATTGGCCTGATCACCTCGGCGGTCCGGCGCGACCGACACGCCGCCCGGGTGTTCCTGGATATCCTGGCCCGGGGCCGTGACCCGCGCACCACGCTGACCCTGATGACCGAGGCCGGTGTGCTGGGCCGCTACCTGCCGGAGTTCGGGCGCATCGTCGCCCAGATGCAGTTCAACATGTACCACTCCTACACCGTGGATGAGCACACGCTGCGCGCCGTGGGCGTGATCGCCGAGATCGCGGCAGGGCGTATGCAGGACGAGCATCCGCTGGCAACCCAGATCATGCCGCTGATCGTCGACCGCGAGGCCCTGTTCCTGGCCATGCTGCTGCACGACACCGGCAAGGGTGGAGCCGGTGGTCAGGAGGTGGCGGGTGCCCGTGCCGCGCGGCAGGCCTGCGAGCGCCTGGGTCTTGAGCGCTCCAAGATCGAGCTGGTGGCCTGGCTGGTCGAGCATCATCTGGTGATGAGCGACACCGCCCAGAAGCGCGATATCTCGGATCCCCGAACGGTCTCTGACTTCGCCGCCATCGTGCAATCACCGGAACGCCTGCGATTGTTGCTGGTGCTGACTGTGGCCGACATCCGCGCCGTGGGACCGGGTGTGTGGAACGGCTGGAAGGGCCAGCTGCTGCGCGAGCTTTATTCCGCCACCGAAGCGGTATTCCGGGGCGGGCGCGGATCTGACGCAGCGGCGGCGCTGCGGCGCTATCAGGAAAACGCCGCCTATGACGCGCGCGTGCGGCTGGCCAGGGTCGATCCCGGTGCCGAGCCCTGGGGTGACGCCATGGAGGACGCTTACTTTACCGCGTTTGATGACGGGGAGGTGTTGAGCCATTCCCGGCTATCCCAACAGGCCGCAACCGGTCCCGGATCGGCGGCAGAGGGGCGGGTCCGCAGCGACCTGAACGCCTCCGAGGTAGTCATCGCCGCGTCCGATCGACCACGATTGTTCGTTGATCTCGCCGAGGCGATCACGGCGGCGGGCGCCAATATCGTCGGCGCGCGGGTGTTCACGTCGCGGCAGAAACAGGCGCTGGATGTCTTCTATATGCAGGACATTACCGGGGCCCCGTTCGGGGGCGTTGACCCCAGAGCGTTGACCCGCCTGGCCGACAGCCTGGCCGCCGCCGCGCGGGGTGAGCCACATGGCCGCGAGCCGCGCCGGCATGACCTTGGCCGCGCCGCCGCCTTCGCGATCACGCCCGCCGTCATGCTGGACAATGAGGCCTCGGAAACCTCCACTGTCGTGGAAGCGTCCGGCCGTGATCGCCCCGGGTTGCTGGCCAGCCTGGCGCGCACCCTGGCAGACGCCGGCCTGCTGATCACCTCGGCCCACATCGGCGGCTACGGCGAACGCGCGGTCGACGCCTTATATGTTGTGGTCGCTGAGGGTGCGAATCTCACCGACGCCCGAAAGGGCAATTCGCTCAAATCCGCCCTGCTGGCTGCGATCACAGCCGAGGAGGTCGAGAACGCCAAGGCCCGCAAATCCAACCTGCAACAAGCCCGCGCCAGCAACGCGCGCTGACGTCAGGGCCGGCCCAGCTTGCTCGGGTCGATGGGCATCTGGCCGCTGGCGACGCGGCTCTGAAACTCCTGCGTCGAGTTTTCGCGCGGATAAAGCGTCTCGGGAACTGACACGCCCAGGAAGGCGCAGAGCGGGTCCCAGCCCTCAGCGACATTGAACACCAGCAGGCGCGCCTTCGGAACCCCGGCCACAACCGCTTCGGTGTGACGGCGAAAGAAATCGACCATGAAGGCGCGGTCGTGAATGTCGCCG
>JANORH010000067.1:0-2402 GCA_031415215.1 Alphaproteobacteria bacterium
CCCCGAGGGCCTGCTGGCCAACCTGGTGTCGTTCAACGTCGGCGTCGAGATCGGCCAGCTGCTGGCGCTCAGTCTGATCCTGGTGGTCATGACCCGTTGGCGACGGACGAGGGCATTCGAGCCCACAGCCCAGGCCGCCAACGTCCTGCTGCTGCTGGCGGGCTTCGTTCTGGCCGGCCATCAGGTCGCGGGCTACGTGTTTGGTGGAGCCGTCTCATGAGTACAGAACCCAGCCGTCCCATGCCGCGCGGTCGGCTGATCCTGGCGATCCTCGGTGCCGCCGCACTGGCGGCCCTGATCGTGATGGGGGCGATCCTGCCGGCCGAGTTCAATCGCGATCCACTGGGTGTCGGCAAGCTTTCGGGACTTGCCCGGCTGTGGGCTCCCGACGAAGCCGTCATTGATCCGGGCAAGGCCGGTGTCGCTGCCGCGCGGGAGTACCCGACCCCTTTCCGCACCGACCTGATCGAGATTCCGCTGGGCGACTTCCTGGCCGGTGCCGACCGCTCCGAGCTGGAATACAAGGTGCGGATGAAGACGAACGCCACCCTGATCTACAGCTGGGAGGTCATCGGAACCTCTGAGCCGCGCGACTTCCATTACGACCAGCATGGCCACACGACGCCGGCAAAAGGCCAGCCGGTGACGGTGACCACCTGGCGACAGGCGTTTGGACTGAAACAGCACGGCGCGCTGACGGCCCCCTTCGACGGCATCCAGGGCTGGCAGTTTTCCAACTCCAGCGAAAAGCCGGTCATCGTGCGGCTTCGGCTGTCCGGCTTCTACGATCTGGTTCCGTCGGGCCAGCCCGGCAATGAGGCCGGTATCATCGCCAATGTCCCGGCGGCTCGAGCCCGTCCCCAGCAATAGGGCTGCCGCCTATTTTGCGCCGGGCATCGCAGGTAGCGGGTCCGCCTTGGCCGCGCCGTTGGCCTTGACCTCCGGCTCGATCACGAACTGGGCGTGGCAGGCGACGCAGACCTCATAGACCTTGCCGCCCTCATCAAAGACCGCCTTCTTGTCGTGCTTCTCGGCCGCCGCGCGGGCGATACTGGCCCGCTCGGTCAGCAGCTGGGAGTATTTGATCCAGTCGGCCTCAGGTGCCCTGACGCGGCCTGGAAGCTGCATCGCATTGCCGGCTTCCATCAACATGGTGGCCCCGGTGACCGGCACATCCCAGCCCTCGTCGGTGGTCGGTGACAGGTCGCGCTCGCCAGCCTCGGTAATGTCGGTGCCAGAGGCCTTCCAGTACATGAAGGCGGCCGGGTCCACGAAGTGACCCATGAACTCGCTCATCGGCAACTCGCTGTTGAACCTGGCGTCGGCTGAAACCGCCGCACCTGTCGGTTTGCCCGGGCTGCAGGCTGATAGGGCGGCGGCGCAGGCCGCGAGGGTGAGAAGGTGTTTCAAAGACAGAAGGCTCCTTTTTGGCACCACGATGCACGACGATCTACTCTAGCCGCCAACGTCGCCCAAGGCCCAGTACGGAACGGTAGCAAAGTCGTTACAGGCTCGGTTGCGCAGGGCGTTTCCGGCTCGAAACATGGGTATGTACTGATTGACCTTACCAGGCGCATAGGGCTTCCTTCCTGCGATCGTCACCAGAGCGATGTGAGGAAACGCCAAATGAGCAGCCCAGAGGCTGATCGCCTGCCATTGAAAACCAAACTCGCATTTGGGGTTGGCAGTGCGGCCGAGACCATTGCGCTCTATTCGGTCTCCAGTTTCGCGATCCTCTTCTACAATCAAATTCTGGGGGTGCCGGCCCACCTGGCTGGATTGGCTGTGTCTGCAAGCCTTGTATTTGACGCTCTATCGGATCCCATCGTGGGGTCATGGTCAGACCGTACGCGGTCAAAACTGGGCCGCCGGCACCTCTACATGTACGCCGCGCCGATCCCCATAGCGCTAAGCCTGTTTGCCATCTTCAACCCGCCGGCCGGGATGGACCAGACTGGCTTGCTGATCTGGTTCGGAGTCGCCGTGATCCTGTTGCGCCAGGCCATGACCTTCTTCCACACACCGCACCTGGCCATGGGCGCGGAGTTGTCGTCGGACTACACCGAGCGGTCCCAGGTGATGGCCTACAACAGCTTCTTCGTCTGGGTCGGTGGCGCGTTTGCAACCACCCTGGCCTTGCGGATCTTCTTTCCGTCTACGCCGGAATTCCCGCGCGGCATTCTCAATCCCGAACCCTGGCCGATCTTCGCCCTGTCGATATCTATCGCTGTGGTGATCATCCTGTTCGCCTCGGCGTGGTTCACACGCGACCGCATCCCGTTCCTGCCACAGCGCGCGGCGGAAACACCCGGCTTCAGTGTTGGAGAATTTGGTCGCGACGTGGTCAAGGCGCTGGGCAACATCAACTACGTCTGGCTGCTGGTGGCCTATTTCTTCCTGTC
>JANORH010000068.1:0-2314 GCA_031415215.1 Alphaproteobacteria bacterium
CACGCGAGGTTGATGAGATTCTTGGTGACCCACGCCTCTCTCTAATGCTCATCGACGTGGTGAAACAAAATTTCTATTCAATCGCTACACGGTCCATGTTTGCCTGGGACATCGAGCAGTCGCTGTGTCCAGAGCTCCTGACATAGGGCGGGAGTTGAGTGTCCGTTTTCAGGGTGCGGGGACTCCCTGCACGGCATAGCGCAGGCGCAGCGAACTGCCGGGAAAGCAGGTCTCCGTGCGGTTGAGTTCCTCGCACAAGGCGGCGATTGCCTTGCTGCGATGGAGGGAGCTTTGCGAGGCGATGACGATCTCAAGTTCGGTGGCCGTGACGCGCAGGTCCGCGGCGCTCAGCATTGCCGATTGGATCAAGGTTCGGCCTTCGTCAGCGGCGCGACGGTAATGAGGTTCCACCGTCCGGAAGAGATCGCTCTCCGCTTGGTAGGCGACCATTTTGACGAGGTTAACCAAGTGCTGGATCTCGGGCGCGAGTTTGACCACCGGCTCCGGGCTCACCGTGTGCACCGGGACTCGGCGGGGTACTTTGTTGCGGCGGGCTTCGAGCTTCTCCACCCCTTGCCAAGCCTCCCAGATCTGTTGGCCGAGCTTGCCTTGCGCGATCTTGAAGCCGCGCATGGTGCGGCGGCGCTGCTCCACATTGGTGAAGGCTTCCAAACCATACTCGGCCTGGAGACGGTCCCACCGCGCATGGGCCTGACGCAGTTGCGCGTCGACCCGGGCCCACTCCGGATTCGGGACTTCCCGCTCGGGGTTGTCGGGCTCGACGCCGTGTTCGGCCAGGGCGTCCAGCGCGAACTCCTCGCGGAGATACTTGAAGAAGTTCTCCTGCCGCCAGCGTTCGAACATGCGGTAGGCGATCTGGATGGCGGGCAGATCCCGGCGGGAGGTGAGGATCGGAGTCTGATGACCATCGTCTGCCAGGCGGGTGACTTGGCGCAGGCGCAGCTGTCCTCGAAGCAAGCGGACCTCCTGATCCGCCAGCAGGTAGTTGATGCTCTGACCTTCCAGCACCGTCCGGTGGGGACGAAACGCTCGGCGGGGAATGCGTGGGCAGTGTCCCTTGCGGTAAGTCAGGATGTCGAAGCCGGCGGCCAGGATCTCCTGGAACAGCCGGGGGCTGAACCCTCCGCGATCGAACACCACGGTGACGCGGCGCGTGCCTACCAGACGACGGATCTCCGGCAGGATGATGGGGAACATCTTCACCAACCCGGCATTGGCCTCCGCGGTGATGACGAAGAGGGGGTCCCCGACGGTGTCGTTGACCCAGTAGTCGGTGGTGGCGGGCATCGACAGGCGCATGCGAGCCACGTGGGCTTTGGGCAGGCGGTGCTGTCCATGGTAAACGCGGACATGGCCGTCGATATAGAGAAAGCCCAACGCCTCGCCCCGCAGATCGACGCGCCGGCGGGCCAGAGCGTCTCCGAACTGGGCCGCTCGTCGGAAAGAGGCCAAGCGGGAGAGTTTGCGACGGAGGGTCTTGACCTCCGGAGCGCGATCCACGCCAAGCACCCGTCCCAAGTCCGCGGGCGAATGTTCCTTGAGCGCTTCGGGACGCTTGATGCGCCAAAGCGCCATGAAGAGGAGCGTCAGGAGGGTGGTGCGCAGACCGAAGAAGGCCGGTCCCAAACTTCCGTAGATCTGGTGCGCGCCCTCGAAGATGCCACTCCTGATCAGGGCCGGAACCGCCAGGAGTACGCCGGCGCGTGGCACCGCGTGGGCTGAGCCGAAAAGCGGAGGCGCGTCGTCGAGCAAACCCAGACGTGCCAGCAAGCGATCGCCCCCTCGATCGGTGGGATCGCAATCCGCGCTGACTGGGGCCTTGGTGACGGTCGTCGAAGAAAAAGCGGACAGGTTTGAGTCCGCACCCACAACCGGCGGCTCCGACCGTGAAGCAGGACCGGTTGCCGAAGAACCGGCCAAGTTTGGGTCCGCAGTCGTGGGTCCATTGAGGCCCAACTCAGGTTGAGCCAGAGCCACTGGCTGCCATCCCAATCGACGCAGGAGTTTGCGGACGGCCTTCTCGCTGACGCCGATCCGGCGTGCGATCTCGCGCTGCGAATGACCTTCCTCTCGAAGCCGCTGCACCAATCGCCGTCGGGCCTCCGGTACTCGGGAGCGACCGCGGGGAAAGCCATTCGGGCGCGCCAGGCTCGCCAGTCCACCTTCCTCAAAGCGGCGTTGGTGTCGCCTCACAGTGCGGATCGAGCAGTGAAAGGCCCGGGAGACCTCGGTCTGAGTCGCCCAGCCTTGCTCCACCAAGCTCACCATGGCGTGAGCGGCGGCCAACCCGTCC
>JANORH010000069.1:0-2451 GCA_031415215.1 Alphaproteobacteria bacterium
GCCGGCGATTGCGGTGCACCCCGTGGACAGCGGGGCAGATCCGGAGACGGCGGAGGTGTTCAACGGGCTGATCCGCCACATCGAGCAGTCGAGCGACGCGGAGGTGGCGTACGATACGGCGCTGGACTTCGCGGTGACCTGCGGGGTCGGCTATTTCCGGATCAACACGCGCTATGCGGCCGATGACGGCTTTGATCAGGACATCGCCATCGAGCGGGTGGCCAATCCGTTCGGGGTGTATGGCGATCCGGAGTCGACGGCGGCGGATTCAGGTGACTGGAACACCGCTTTCGTGGTCGACAGCCTGCCGCGCGGGGTGTTCGAGGCCCGGTGGAAGGGTGCAGACGCGGTGGACTGGTCCGGCGATGATACGGGTCTGGTCCTGGGCGAGGGTTCGCGCGGCGAGCGGGTGGCGGTGGCCGAATACTGGCGGCGTGAGCGGGTGACGCGGACCATCCTGGCGTTGTCGGACGGTCAGGTGGTCGAGGAGGCGGTCTACAAGGCCCAGAAGGCGATGTTCGATGCGCTGGGGGTGAAGGTGGTCGGGCGACCCCGACAGGCGGCCAGTCACAAGGTGACGCAGCGGATCCTCAGTGGAGCCCAGGTTCTTGAAACGGTGGACTGGGCGGGGCGGTTCATTCCCATTGTGCCGGTCTATGGCGAGGAGCTGATGGTGGACGGGCGGCGTCGGCTGCGCAGCCTGGTGCGCGACGCCAAGGATCCGCAGCGGATGTTCAACTACTGGCGCACGACGTCGACGGAGCTGGTGGCGCTGGCCCCCAAGGCACCGTTCATCGGGCGTGTCGGAGCCTTCGAGACGGACAGCGCCAAGTGGGCGACAGCCAATACGCAGAGCCACGCCTATATTGAATACGACGGGCCCGAACCGCCGATGCGACAGGGGTTTGCGGGCGTACCGGCGGGCGCGCTGCAGGAGGCGATGAATGCCTCCGACGACATGAAGTCGATCATGGGGCTGCATGACGCCAGCCTGGGGGCGCGGTCGAACGAGACCTCGGGCCGGGCGATCATGGCCAGGCAACGGGAGGGGGACGTCTCGACGTTCCACTACATCGACAATCTCAGCCGGGCGATCCGGCATGCAGGGCGGATCCTGATCGACCTGATCCCCAAGGTGTATGGCACGTCGCGGGTGGTGCGGGTGCTGGGGCCGGACGGGACGGCGAGGGCCGTGGGTGTGGGGCCAGCGGGTGGGCAGGGTGCCGATCCGGCGGGGCCGCTGCGCAAGGTGGAGAAAATCTATGATCTGGCGGCGGGCAAGTATGACCTGACAGTGCGCGCGGGGCCCAGCTTTACCAGCCGTCGCGAGGAGGCGGCGACGCAGATGATCGAGCTGATCCGGGCCTATCCGGCGGCGGCCCCGGTGATCGGCGACCTGCTGGCGCGGAACCTGGACTGGCCGGGGGCTGACGAGATCGCCGGGCGGCTGGCGGCGCTGGTGCCGGCTCAGGCGCGGGGTGCGGAGCCTGCGGTCGAGGCCGCCAGGGCGCAGATGGGCCAGATGGCCCAGGCGCTGGCGGCGGCGAAGGCGGAGATCGCGGGGCTGAAACAGGACCGGAGCCATGAGGCGCGCAAGCTGGAGATCGAGGCGTTCGAGGCGGAGACGAACCGGATGCGGGCGACAGTTCAGCCGCCGAGCCGGTCATCCCAGCGGATGTCGCAGGCGTCGAGGTAGTGCTGGAGGGTGTTAGCGACGAGCGCCGCGCCTTGTTGGTCGATGGGACGACGGAGGTCCCGAACTGGGACGGGCGGCCAGATGCGAGCCTCGGGGTAGTAGCCGGGGATTTGCACTCGGGACTCCAAGTCAAAGTTGTCAATGCGCGCGGCGTTCACATGCACAAAGGCGCGCCCCATGAAGAACGAGATCGTCTGCATGTTCTTGGTCACGCCGACCGGGAGCGGTGGCCGTAGCTCGGGGGTCAAGCTGAACAGGTGAGAGTTGCGCCGATAGGCGACATCCTTGCCCGAGTATGGCGAGAGATAGATCCGATAGTACGCAGGGATCGTGAGGCTGCGCTTCATCTCCCTTCGATCCTCCCGGGGCGTCATCGCCTTGTTCGGTGCGGCGTGCTCCGACACCATGCACTTCATGGCGATCCACCGGGCTACAGTGGCGACCTGTTCGGGCTGTAAAGTAACCGCTTCACCCTTGATCAACGGCGTCAGGGCGGGTCGCGCAGCGTCCTCAAGCCGGTTCATCCAGCCGTTGTTGCAGCCGCCGCAGACTGCCCTGATCTGGATGGTCTGCACGCCCCCTTGTGAGGCCGTGCGGCCGGACTTTTGCGTTCCAGTTACGGGGTGAACGTCGATGACGTAGCGGTCGTACCTGGGCTCTGGAACGGTCGGTAGCAGGGGATGCATCCACTCCGGCCAGAAGTGTTCTTTGCTCCCCCTCGGCTGATCACAGAAGATGCAAGGCGGCGCGCGCTT
>JANORH010000070.1:0-1951 GCA_031415215.1 Alphaproteobacteria bacterium
CAGCTCAAGCGCCAGCAGACGCAGGACCGCGTCCACTCGCCGCCGCCGCCGCAGACCGGCAGCGACCGGCGCCGTCTCAACCAGCGGTGTGATGATCTGCGTGACGCCGTGATCCGCGTGGCCTGGAACGAGCACGAGGCCAACGACTGGTTTATCGATTGCCTGCAGGACTACATCGCCGAACGCGCGGCCGAACCCGGCTTCGGCCAAGGCACGCTCGACGAGGACGTCGTCGAGGCTTGCGATGCCCTCGGCCTCTCCCCCGACCTCGCCGCCCGCTGGCGCACCCTGCCGCCGGTGTCCGATGATGAGGACGACGACGATGCGCATACCCCCGACACTTCGTGATCACGCGAAGCGTCCTCAAGAATCCTGACCACAGAAGACACAGAAAACACGGAACGGATCGATGGAGCGGAGGGGTCCCGCCTCTCCGGCCCCTTTCCGTGTCTTCTGCGTTTTCTGTGGTTCTCTGTTTGACTGCGCCTGGGGCGCGCGCTCACATTCCAGCCTGCCACCGGCCCTCAAATCCACCCCTTACGTTGACTTGGCGGCCGTGGGCCGTATGTTCCGCGCGCGCAGCGACGTTCGCTTGTGCAGCCGCGGTCGCGCCGCTCCTGTCCGCCTTGTGCGATTTCGGGGGCGAGACACCGCCAAATCGTTAGCCAATGACTGAATTTTCCGACCTGGGCCTTTCGCCCGCGACCCTCGCCGCAGTCGCGGCGACCGGCTACACCACCGCCACGCCTATCCAGGCCGAGGCGATCCCCATGGCGCTTCAAGGCCTGGACGTGCTGGGCATCGCCCAGACCGGCACCGGCAAGACTGCCGCCTTTACTCTGCCGATGATCGACCGCCTGGCCGCCGGTCGCGCCAAGGCGCGCATGCCCCGCGCCCTGGTCATCGCCCCCACCCGGGAACTGGCCGACCAGGTCTCGATGTCCTTCGAGAAGTACGCCAAGAACCAGAAACTGAGCTGGGCCCTGCTGATCGGCGGTGTCTCGTTCAAGGACCAGGAGCTGAAGCTGGACCGGGGCGTCGACGTGCTGATCGCCACGCCCGGCCGCCTGCTGGACCATTTCGAACGCGGCAAGCTGTTGATGACCGGCGTGCAGATCATGGTGGTCGATGAGGCCGACCGCATGCTGGACATGGGCTTCATCCCCGATCTGGAACGCATCTTCAAACTGACCCCGGCCAAGAAGCAGACCCTGTTTTTCTCGGCCACCATGCCGCCGGAAATCACCCGGCTGACCAAGCAGTTTCTGCGCGATCCAATCCGCATCGAGGCCTCGCGGCCGGCGACCACCGCCGAGACCATCACCCAGAACCTGGTCCGCATCCCTTCCTCTGACCCCAAAGCCAAGCGTACCGCGCTGCGAGAGTTGATTGCGCGGGCCGACGTCAAGAACGGCATTGTGTTCTGCAATCGCAAGGCCGAGGTCGACGTGGTGGCCAAGTCGCTGCGGACGCACGGCCTCGACGCTGCGCCGATCCACGGTGACCTGGACCAGCAGACCCGGATGAAGACGCTGGAAAGCTTCCGGAACGGTTCGCTGCGCCTGCTCTGCGCCTCCGATGTCGCCGCACGCGGCCTCGATATCCCTGACGTCAGCCACGTCTTCAACTACGACGTACCCCACCATTCGGAAGACTACGTGCACCGGATCGGGCGCACGGGCCGCGCTGGCAAAACCGGCCAGGCTTTCACCATCGTGACGCCTGCCGACAGCCGCAACCTCGACTAGGTGCTGAAGCTGATCGGCACCGATCCGGTCGAGATCGTGCTTGAAGGCATCGACTGGTCCAGCATCAAGGATGAACCACGTTCGCCCCGCAGCGGTGGCCGCGACCGGGGTCCGGCGCACGGACGCAAGCGCCCTGCCCGCGATCACGCCCCGCGCGAGGCGCGCCCGGCAGCGCCTGCGCCGGTCACCGAAGCGGTTGTTGC
>JANORH010000071.1:0-9336 GCA_031415215.1 Alphaproteobacteria bacterium
TCGCGGTACTCGGTGACGGATTCCGAGAACACCAGCTTGCCGGAACGGCGGCCTTCCTTCTCCCAGGTTTTGCCGGGCAAGGTGGTGGCGGTCAGGACATCGCCGGCTCGCAAGGGGCGATGGTACTCATAGTGTTGTTCCGCGTGGAGACCTCCGCCGCCGCCGCTACCACCACCATCCGTGCGCACGACGCCGGTCGGGTTCTTGCCGGAGCCGAACCACGGTTGCCCCACCTTGGGGCGCAGGAAGTAGTCCGGGTCGAACTGGGCGCTGGACTGAACGAAGGTGGGCGGCGCGATGATGCCGCCGGCCTCGGTCTTCCTCGCGCCGTCCTCATCGGTGTAGGCCGGGTTCTCGTCGCCGATCGAACGGGCGAACAACAGGATGTGTCCGGCTTCAACCGGGAATTTCTTGGCGGCCATGTCGCTCCCTCGATTCTGACGGCGTTCGCTGGACGCCTGTTGCCACCAATGAACGGGTCCGGGATGCTGCGGTCAACCGCGTTTGTCACAAGTAAGCATATAGAGGCTGACAAACTGTGCGCACGCCGCCCGTCGTTAAACCTTCAGTGGGGTCCAGGCGTTATGGCGTGGTCCAGAATATTCCGGAGAGTCTGATGCTGCCCGCCCCCCGCACCGACCTTGTCCCTAACACTTTGAATTATGAAAACTTTCCTCTGGTGAAAGCGACCGGCTTTCGCGAGTACGACGCGCGGTGGGTGTTCGGTCCGGATATCAACCTGCTGGGGATCGAGGCGCTGGGCCTTGGCCTTGGCACTTTGATTCATGAGATGGGACAGAGGCGGATTGTCGTTGGGCATGACTATCGGTCGTATTCACTGTCTATCAAACAGGCCCTGACGCTGGGTCTGATGGCGGCCGGTTGCGAGGTGCTGGATATCGGGCTGGCGGTGTCGCCGATGGCCTATTTCGCCCAGTTCGATCTCGACGCGCCCTGCGTGGCCATGGTCACCGCCAGTCACAATGAGAACGGCTGGACCGGCGTGAAGATGGGCGCGCAACGCCCGCTGACCTTCGGTCCCGATGAAATGGGTCGGCTTAAAGACATCGTGCTGGAGGCCCGCTGGGAGCAACGTCCGGGCGGATCGCTGACCCACGTCGCCGGCGTAGCCGAGCGTTACATCACCGACGCCGCCAGTCGGGTCAGCCTGAAGCGGCCCCTGACCGTCGTGGCGGCGTGCGGCAACGGCACGGCCGGGGCGTTTGCGCCGCGCGCGCTGCGCGACATGGGCGTAGCCAACCTGATCGAGATGGATTGCGAGCTCGACTATACGTTCCCGAAGTACAATCCGAACCCCGAAGACAGCATCATGCTGCACGCCATGGCCAAAACCGTGCGCGAGCATGGGGCCGACCTGGCGCTTGGCTTCGACGGCGACGGTGACCGGTGCGGGGTGGTGGACGACGAGGGCGAGGAAAT
Organism: Alphaproteobacteria bacterium; assembly: GCA_031415215.1. Classification (GTDB taxonomy): domain Bacteria; phylum Pseudomonadota; class Alphaproteobacteria; order Caulobacterales; family Caulobacteraceae; genus Phenylobacterium. The sequence continues at coordinate 1,441 of JANORH010000071.1, forward strand.
CTTTGCCGACAAGATCGGGCTGATGCTTGCCAGGGATCTGTCCTACCTGCACGCCAACGCCACTTTCGTGGTGGATGTGAAATCCACCGGTCTGTTCGTCACGGACCCGGTTCTGAAGGCCAATGGCGCAACGACGGTCTACTGGAAGACCGGCCACAGCTACATCAAGCGCAAGACTGCCGAGCTGGGGGCCCTGGCCGGGTTCGAAAAGAGCGGCCACTTCTTCATGAACCCGCCGATCGGGCGCGGTTACGACGATGGCCTGGTCGCTGCCGCCGCGATCCTGGCAATGCTGGACCGCAACCCCGACAAGAAGCTTTCGGACCTCAAGAAAGCCCTGCCGGTCGCCTGGACCTCGCTGACCATGAGCGCGCACTGCGCCGACGAGGTGAAGTACGGCCTGGTCGATGAGGTAGTCGCCGAATACACCGCCTTGGCCAAGGCCGGCGGCACGATCCTGGGCCGCAAGATCATCGACCTGATCACCGTCAACGGTGTGCGCGTGGCACTGGAGGATGGGTCGTGGGTGCTGGTTCGCGCCTCCTCCAACAAGCCGGAGCTCGTCGTGGTCGTGGAAAGCATGCGTTCTGAAGACGACATGCGCGCGTTGTTCCACCAGGAAGTGAAGCCCAGGTTGGCCAAGCGGCCGCAGGTTGGGTCCTACAACCAGGAAATCTGACATCCCGGTTGCACTGGGGCGTGTGGTTTACGGCTCTGCAGAACTTTTGTGCCATTCCAATTGCGACGGCCAGCCTACGGGCAGCAGCGGCCTCGCCTTCGAGGGAGTAGACCATGCGCGTGGCGATGATCGGAACGGGTTATGTGGGCCTGGTCAGCGGGGCCTGCTTTGCCGACTTCGGCCACACGGTCACCTGCATCGACAAAGACGCGGCCAAGATCGCCCAGCTGAAGTCCGGCGGCATTCCGATCTATGAGCCGGGGCTGGACCTGCTGGTCGCCGCCAACGTAAAGGCGGGACGCCTGTTCTTTTCGACTGATGCCGAAGACGCGGTGCGTGAGGCCGACGCCGTGTTCATCGGCGTGGGTACGCCGTCCCGTCGCGGCGACGGTTATGCGGACCTGTCGTATGTCTATGCGGCAGCCGAAGAGATCGCAGGCTTCGTGGACGGTTTCACGGTTGTGGTCACCAAGTCGACCGTGCCGGTCGGCACCGGCGACGAGATCGAGGCGATCTTCAAGCGGGTCCGGCCCGACGCCGATGTTGCCATCGTCTCCAACCCGGAGTTCCTGCGTGAAGGCGCGGCGATCGAGGACTTCAAGCGACCGGACCGCGTGGTGGTCGGCACGGAGGACACACGCGCCCAGGCGATCATGCGTGAGCTGTACCGGCCGCTCTATCTCAACGAGACACCAATCCTGTTCACCAGCCGTCGGACCTCGGAGCTGATCAAGTATGCTGCCAACGCGTTTCTGGCGCTGAAGATCACCTATATCAACGAGATGGCCGACCTCTGTGAAGCGGTGGGCGCGGATATCCAGCAGGTGGCGCGCGGTATCGGGCTGGATGGACGGATCGGTGGCAAGTTCCTGAATGCGGGTCCAGGCTACGGCGGATCGTGCTTCCCTAAAGACACCCTGGCGCTGGTGCGAACCGCGCGCGATGCGGGCACGCCTGTGACGCTGGTCGAGACCACCGTGACGGTGAACGACGAGCGCAAACGGGCGATGGCGCGCAAGGTCGTGCGCGCCAAGGACGGCGACCCCAAAGGCAAGACGGTGGGCATCCTGGGCCTGACGTTCAAACCCAATACCGATGACATGCGTGACGCGCCGTCGCTGGCGATCATTCCCGCGTTGCTGGACAAGGGGGCCAGGGTGCAGGCGTTTGATCCGGAAGGTGAAGAGGCCAAGCACATGCTGCCCGGCGTCGACTTCAAGGATGACCCCTACGCGGTGGCCGAGGGGGCAGACATCCTGGTGATCATTACGGAGTGGGATCAGTTTCGGGCGCTGGACCTGGACCGGATCAAGCTGCTGATGAACAAGCCGGTGATGGTGGATCTTCGGAACATCTACAAGCCGGCGGATATGAAGGCGCGTGGGTTCGCCTATACGAGCATCGGGCGGGCGTGATCCGACACGGCACGCCTGACCGCGTCGCAGGAAAGACGCTCACATGCAACCCAGACTGTTTCATGTGAGCGAGGACGCCGGGATCGGAAGGTTCACGCCCCGACCCGTTCCGTCCCCCGACACCGGCGTCTCCGGACTTGCTGTCTGGGCCGTCGCCGAGAGCCATCTTGCGAACTACCTGTTGCCCCGGGATTGCCCGCGCATCTGTTTCCGCGCCGGGCTTTTGACGTCAATTGCTGACGAAGAGCTGTTTCTGGGTCGCGCCGACCAGGTCATCGCCTTCGAGCGCGCGTGGCTGGACCGCGTCAGGACGACAGGGCTCACGCTTTACGAAATGCCGGGCGCGGATTTTGAGGAGGTCATGCCTGAAGCTGGCTACTGGATCTCCCGGTCCACGGTAAGCCCGGTCGATATCGTGAGGGTTGGCGACCTGTTAGACGCCCTCGAAGGGGCTGGCGCGGAGGTCCGCGTCATCGACGACTTCTGGTCCCTGGCCGAGGCCGTTGCGACATCGACCTTGCAGATTTCTATCATCCGCAAGCGAAACGCACAGCCAAGGTCTGGCTAGAGCAGGAATGCAACGGCACCTCAACGGATACTGAGACTTGCGGTTCTCGCGTTCCGTGCCTGTGGCGACCTGCCCTGGGTTTTTTGCCTTCCCCGATTTCGGGGAAGGGGGACCGTCGGCCGAAGTCGGCGCACGCCGACTGAAGAGCCGAGGGTGGAAGGGGCGGGACCGGGTGCCAGCGTAACCTCGCCCCCTCCACCACGCCTTTCAGGCCCGGTCCCCGTCCCCCGCGAACGGGTGAGGCAAGGAAACGTCGCGTTATCGTTTATGGGTCTGAGGCCCCTAAAGCCCCTGGCCGTAGAGCCGCACTACGGTGTCGAAAACCCAGGCGGCACCGACCCAGAAGGCCGCGCCAAGCACGGTTACAAATGCCAGGCACGCGATTGAACGGGCGGGCCGTTCCATCTGTCGCGTCGCACCGGTGAAGGCGAGGTCACGCCGCATATTTCCTCCCAGGCACTCTTCTTTCGCTTCAATCGGATCGAGCCGGTTGAATATGTCGATGCTGACACAGGAATTCGGGCTTGGGTAGGGATTAGTTTCGGGGAACGCGAAGCTAGCTTTGGGCGGTGCGCGCAGCTGTGGGTTACGCTGCGGCCTTCTTCACAGCCCCGACCAGTTCCTTGACCACCTGGCTAACCAGTTTGGCGTCGTCGCCTTCGGCCATGATGCGGATCAGGGGTTCGGTGCCGGAAGCCCGGACCAGAAGCCGGCCGTTGCCCTTGAGGCGCTGTTCGGCGTCCGCCATGGCAGCCTTGACCTGGGCATCTTCCAGCGGCTTGCCGCCTGCGAAGCGGACATTTTCGAGCAACTGCGGCACGGGCTCGAACTGACGCGCCAGGGTGCTCATGGGCTTGTCGCTCTTCTTCAGAACGGCCAGCACCTGAAGTGCGGCCAGAAGGCCGTCACCGGTTGTGGAGAAGTCCGACAGGATCATGTGGCCAGACTGCTCGCCGCCCAGGTTGAAACCGCCCTCGCGCATGCGGACCATGACGGCGCGATCGCCGACCGCCGTGCGTTCGAGTGTCAGGTTCCTCGACGTCAGAAACCGCTCAAGCCCGAGGTTCGACATGACCGTCGCCACCACACCGCCGCCGGTCAAGCGGCCGGTTCGCGACCAGCTGTCGGCGATAAGGGCCATAATCTGATCACCGTCGACCAGGCGCCCGGTTTCGTCGCAGATCAAAAGCCGGTCAGCGTCTCCGTCGAGGGCGATACCGATGTCGGCCCGGAACTCGCGCACGGCGCTGACCATGGCCGCAGGATGGGTGGAGCCGCACTCGGCGTTGATATTGGTGCCGTTGGGCTCAACGCCCACCTTGATGACATCCGCACCCAGTTCATACAGGACCACGGGGGCGACTTTATAGGCGGCGCCGTTGGCGCAATCGATCACCACTCGCAGGCCGGAAAGGTTCAAACGGCGGGGAAAGGTTGCCTTGGCAATCTCGACATAGCGGGCCTGAGAATCGTCGACACGCGCCACACGACCCAGCGCGGTCGGCGGGGCCAACCCCTCGGCCAGTCCCTGGTCCATCAGGGCCTCGATTTCCAGCTCCTTGGCATCAGAAAGCTTGTAGCCATCGGGACCGAACAGCTTGATGCCATTGTCGACATAGGCGTTGTGGGAGGCCGAAATCATCACGCCCAGATCAGCCCTCAGGGATCGGGTCATCATCGCGACGCCGGGCGTAGGCATCGGACCCAGCAGACGAACATCCATGCCGACGCTGGCGAAACCGGCCACCAGAGCCGGCTCGACCATATAGCCGGACAGGCGGGTGTCCTTGCCGATCACCACCAGGTGACGCCGTTCATCCTGGGACATGAAGACCTTGCCCGCCGCCATGCCCACCCGCAGAGCAACCTCGGCCGTCATGGGATGGCTATTGGCCTGGCCGCGAATGCCGTCTGTGCCGAAATAGGCTCGAGTGCTCATGGGTGGCTCGTCAGAAAAGGATCTGGAAACGATCCGAAACGGAGATTTAATCGACGGGAGCTAAGCGGATGCTAAAGCCGCGAGGTTCGTTGGCGATATCGGTCTGGGTTCGCCATACCACATTGAGGGTATCTGCCACATGTGCGGCATCATCGGTATTGTCGGGAGATCTTCAGTCCAGGAGCGCCTGGTTGAAAGTCTGAAGCGACTGGAATACCGGGGCTATGACTCAGCTGGTATTGCGGGCTTTACAGCCAGCGGTGTCGAGCGCCGCCGCGCCGCCGGTAAACTCAAAAATCTGGAAGAGGTTCTGGCCGCCGATCCCCTGACCGCGACGGTCGGCATTGGCCATACCCGTTGGGCCACCCACGGCCCCCCGACCGAAGGCAATGCCCACCCGCATCGCGCAGGCCGCGTGACCCTTGTGCACAATGGCATCATCGAGAATTTCGCCGAACTGAAGGCCGCGCTCAGGGCCGAGGGGCGGGTGTTCGAGACGGATACGGACACAGAAGTTGTCGCTCAACTGCTTGACCGTGAACTGGCCGGAAAGCCACCGGCGGAGGCCCTGAAGGCGACACTGGATCAGGTTCGGGGTGCGTTCGCGCTGGCGGTGATGATCGACGGGGAGCCGGACCTGCTGATGGGTGCGCGGCGCGGACCGCCGCTGGTGGTGGGTTACGGCAAGGGCGAGATGTATCTGGGGTCAGACGCGCTGGCGGTCGGACCCTTTACCAACCGGATCGCCTATCTTGAGGACGGTGATTTCGTCGTCATCGATCACAGCACTGCCAAGGTCTTTGACGCCGAGGGTCGCCCTGCCCAGCGGGCCGTCCAGACCGTGCCGCAGTCCGCCACACTGATGGAAAAGGGCAACTATCGGCACTTCATGGAGAAGGAAATCCATGACCAGCCCGAAGGATGCCAACGCACGATTGCGGCCTATGTGGACGCCCTGACAGGCCACGCCGCTTTTCCAGGTGGCATCGACTTTGCCACGCTGGAGCGGATCCAGATCGTCGGGTGTGGGACCGCCTATTACGCCGGCATGTTGGGCAAATACCTGATCGAACGATTGGCGGACCTGCCGGTGGACGTGGAGGTGGCCTCGGAGTTTCGCTATCGCGAGCCATCGCTGCGCGCGGGGTCGTTGGTGATCGCCATGTCGCAGTCCGGTGAGACGGCCGATACCCTGGCGGCGCTGCGTTACTGTCAGTCCAAGGGCATGAGGAGCGCCGCCGTGGTCAACGCCGTGGGGTCCACGATGGCCCGCGAAGTTGATGTGGTCTGGCCGATCCATTGCGGCGTCGAGATCGGGGTCGCCTCAACCAAGGCCTTTACGGCGCAGGTCAGCGTCCTGACCGCGCTGGCGGTGGCAGCGGCGCGGGCGCGGGGCCGGATTGATGCGGCAGAAGAGCAGCGTCTGGTCCGGGTGATGCTTGAGGCACCGCGTCTGATGGCGGAGGCGGCGTTGGCCGAAGACGCCATTCGACAGCTGGTGCCGGAACTGGCCCGGGCGCGGGACGTGCTCTACCTGGGTCGCGGGCCGATGTTCCCCCTGGCCCTTGAAGGCGCGCTGAAGCTCAAGGAGATCAGCTATATTCACGCCGAGGGCTATGCGGCGGGCGAGTTGAAGCACGGTCCCATCGCGCTGATTGATGAAGCGACGCCGACCATCGTGATCGCACCCAGTGACCCCTTGATGGAAAAAACCCTGGCCAATATGAGCGAGGTCGCGGCGCGCGGCGGGCCGATCATCCTGGTCACCGACGCCGAGGGTGCCAGACATGCCGCGCCGGGGATGAGGGTGATCATCGGGCCGGCCTGTGATCCGTTCATCGCGCCGTTGGTCTATGCCCCGCCGATCCAGCTGCTGGCCTACCACGTCGCCGTCCACAAGGGCGCTGACGTCGATCAGCCGCGCAATCTGGCCAAGTCCGTCACCGTCGAATAGCGACGGTCAAACCGCAAAGTTGCACCCAGAAGAACCGGTGGCACCCAAAAGAAAACGGCCGCCCCGCAAGGGACGGCCGTTCGCTCAAACACTCTCGAAAGAGAGGTTTATTTCGCGGCAGGCGTGGCAGCCATCGCGTCAGCGGCAGCGGCCGGAGCAGCAGCTTCAGCAGCGGCCGGAGCAGCAGCGTCAGCAGCGGCAGGCGCAGCGGCTTCAGCAGCGGCAGGCGCAGCGGCGGCAGCGGCATCAGCAGCAACAGCGGCGTCAGCAGCGGCAGGCGCTTCTTCTTTCTTTTGGCAAGCGGCGAGGCTCAGGGCCATGACACCAGCGGCGATAACGGTAGCAATGCGAAGCTTCATTTGAGTTGGCTCCCCTTGGGGCGAATCCCCCGACTTAGTCACTCTACACAACTTCGTGCGATCTCAAAATCGTGATCGCAAAACCGGCGCGAATTTTGTGTGGGCGGGACCACCCATGCCGCATTAGAGACATCGCAGACGCCGATCCGGGTGTTATTGGGTGATGGTCAAAATGGGTGCGCGCGTACGCAAGGCAGTGCTTCCGGTCGCGGGTCTGGGGACCCGCGTCCTGCCGGGGGCCAAGACAACGCCCAAGAACCTTCTGAACGTCGTGGATCGGCCCATCCTGTCCTATGTCGTCGAGGAAGCCCGGGCGGCGGGGATCGAGCACTTCGTGTTCATCGTCGGGCGTGGCCAGGGGGCAATCGAGGACTATTTTGACGCCAATCCCGAGATCGAGGGGATCCTTGAGGCCAAGGGCAAGCTGGACATCCTGGCGGATGTACGTCGGGACCTGCCCCAGCCTGGTCAGATGAGTTTCATTCGCCAGATGGCACCCCTGGGCCTGGGCCACGCCGTGTGGTGCGCCCGCGATGTGATCGGCGATGAGCCGTTCGCCGTGATGCTGCCCGACATGCTGATGATGGCGAAGACTTCGGCCCTGGCCCAGGCGGTCAGCGCCTATGAACAGGTCGGCGGCAATATCGTTGTGGTGGAACCGGCCCCCGAAGGTGAGGCGCACAAATACGGCATTGTGGCGCTGGATGGTCAGGATGGCCGGCTGAACCGCATGACCGGCATGGTGGAGAAGCCCGCGCCCGGGACGGAGCCGTCCAACCTGTTCATCTCGGGTCGATACATCCTGCAGCCGGACATTTTCGAGATTCTGGAGACCCAGGAGCGGGGGGCTGGCGGCGAGATCCAGCTGACGGACGGGATGTTCAATCTGATGAAGACGCAGGATTTCCACGCGTTGGAATACGAGGGCGCCACCTACGACTGCGGCGACAAGATTGGCCTGTTGCGCGCCAATGTGGCCTTT
>JANORH010000072.1:0-2578 GCA_031415215.1 Alphaproteobacteria bacterium
CTGTCGAGGCCCGCGCCAGATGGGTGCGCCCGGTCACCGCATTGATCAGTGACGACTTGCCCACATTGGACCGCCCGGCAAAGGCCACCTCCGGCAGGTCGGCCGGCGGCAGACCTGCAATGGCCACCGCCCCCATCATGAAGTTCACCGGATGGGCAAAGAACACCCGGGCCGCCTCCAGCGCCTCGTCGTCGAACGCTGCGGTGGTTTCGAGGGGCTCGCTCACGCAAGCTCCGCCGGTTTCCCGGTGATCCTCCGGATCAGCTGGTCGATGGGATTGTCCACCTTGAAACGCCGCATGATCACATACTGCTGCATGGCCGTCAGGATGTTCGACCAGGTGTAATAGACCAGCAGACCGATCGCGAACTGCGCCATGATGAAGGTGAACAGGATCGGCATCAGCTGGAATATCCGCTGCTGCATCGGGTCCGGCGCGGGTGGGCTCATCGACGTGGTCAGCCAGGTGGTGATCCCGTACAGGATCGGCAGGATGCCGATATGCAGGAACCCTGGCGGGGTGCCATAGGCCAGCAGGCTGCCGATCAGCGGCGCGGTGCCCGGATCCCACGGGATCAGGCCGAACACATTGAAGATCGTGGTCGGGTCCGGCGCCGACAAGTCCTTGATAAAGCCCACGAACGGCGCGTGGCGCATGTCGATGGCGATCTGCAGCACCTTGAACAGGGCGAAGAACACCGGAATCTGCAGCAGGATCGGGAAACAGCCGGCCAGCGGGTTCACCTTTTCGCGCTTGTACAGCTCCATCAGCTCCTGCTGCTGTTTGGCCGGGTCGTCCTTGAACTTGGCCTTCAGCTCCTCCATCGCCGGCTGGACCTTCTTCATCTTCGTCATCGACTCGTACTGCTTGTTGGCGAGCGGGAAGAAGATCAGTCGCACCACGACCGTGAGCACCAGGATAGCGACGCCGAAGTTGCCGACATGCTGGAAGATGAACGCCAGGAACTGGAAGATCGGCCGAGTAATGAACCACAGCATCCCCCAGTCGATGGCCTCGTCCAGATGGGCCGCGCCGATGCTGGTCTGGTAACCCTTCAGTACGGGCTCCTGCTTGGCGCCGGCAAAGATGTGAATGGTCGAACTGACCTGCTGGCCCACCGGGATAGCCCGAGCCTGGCCGACGAAGTTAGCGTCAAAGATGTCCAGCGCCGCCGCCTTGGTGACGCGGTAGCGGGCCTCGAACTGCTCGCCCTGAGCCGGGATCAGCGCGGTCAGCCAGTAATGGTCGGTGATGCCGATCCAGCCGCCGGTGGAGGTATGGGCAGGACCGCCTCCCTCCTTGGCCCACTTGGCGTATCTCACCGGTCTCCGCTCGCCGCCGAACCAGCCCATGCCGCCTTCGTGCACGACCGAGTTCTTGCCCAGATTGTCCGGAATGCCCTGCCGCTGGATCGAACCATAGGGGGCCAGCGTAATCGCCGACGCGCCGGTATTGGCCACGGTGTCCTTCACCGTGAACATGAATTTGTCGTCGACCGAGATCAGCCGCGTGAAGGTCAAACCCTGGCCGTTAGCATAGGTCAGGGTGATCGGTTGGTCGGGCGACAGCACCGAACCAGCCGCCAATGTCCACACCGTTTGCGCGGTGGGCAGGCCGGGCACATTGGCCCCGGTCCAGCCCATGTCGGCGAACCAGGCGTACTGCGCTCCTTCCGGCCGCAGCAGCTCCACCGGCGGCGATCCCTTGTCCAGGGTCTGGCGATAGCCCACCAGATAGAGGTCATCGATCCGACCACCCCGCAGCGACAGCGAGCCTTTAAGGGCCGGCGTGGCGATGGGGACGCGGGGGCTGGCGATGATCGCGGCGTCGCGGGTCATGGCCTGCGGAACCTGCGGCGCGGCCAGACCGGGACCGGCAGCGGGTACTGTCACCGCTGCGGTGGCCGCAGCTTCCACCTGACGCTGCCGGTCCTGCGGTTCAATGACAAAGAACTGATAGACCATCAGCAGCAGGGCCGCGCACACGAAGAAGATGATCGTGTTGCGAGTGTTGTCGTCTCTCATGAGCGGGGACGCAGGTTTCCATCAGGGGAAGGGTCAGGCCCACGGACATGGGGGGCCGTACGTTCGGTGGCGAGCCTTAACAGCGCGCTTTTCACATCGTCAAGCAACCGGGTCCAGTCGCGAGTGATCACCCCGGTGCGCGCAATGATCACATAGTCTGTCCCGGGGGTCGCCGCGTCGGGCAAGACCTGCCGCGCCGCCTCGCGCATCCGGCGCTTGGCGCGGTTGCGCTGGACGGCGCCGCCGATACGTTTGGTCGCGGTGAAGCCCACCCGGATCAGGGCGTGGTCGTCGCCGCGCGCCAACGCCTGGACCACGATGGCCCCTCTCGCGCACGACGGGGCCTTGGCGCAGGCCAGGAACTCGCTGCGCTTGGTCAGTTTCTGGATGGGAAGGTCGGCGTCCGTCACCCGGACACCTTATCGCAAACCGGACTTAGGCGCTCAGGCGCTTGCGGCCCTTGGCGCGGCGGCGCGCCAGGATCTTCTGACCATTCTTCGTGGACATGCGAAGGCGGAAGCCGTGACGGCGCGCGCGCACCAGGCGGGACGGT
>JANORH010000073.1:0-29749 GCA_031415215.1 Alphaproteobacteria bacterium
CTCCAAGGCGCGCGACCGGGGCCACGTGCTGGTGGGCCTCGCCATCGCCGTCGCCAACATCGACGAATTCATCGTCATCATCCGCTCGTCGAAGGACCCGGGCGAGGCCCGCGAGCGGCTGGTGGCCAGGGACTGGCCGGCCGGCGACATGCTGCCCCTGGTCGAGCTGATCGCCGACCCGCGCAGCCTGGTGATCGACGGCAACCTGATCCGCCTGACCGACGAACAGGCCCGCGCGATCCTGGCGCTCACCCTGTCGCGTCTGACCGGCCTGGGCCGCGACGAAATCTTCGCCGAAGCCCGCACCCTGGCGGACGCCATCCAGGGCTTCCTGACCATTCTGGCCTCGCGCGAAAAGATCATGGCCATCGTGCGCGAGGAGCTGGTCGAGGTCCGCACCGCCTTCGCCGTGCCGCGCCGCACCGAGATCATCGACGGCGACGCCGACGTCGAGGACGAGGACCTGATCGCCCGTGAAGACATGGTGATCACGGTCACCCACGGCGGCTACGTCAAGCGCACCCCGCTCTCGATCTACCGCACCCAGCATCGCGGCGGCAAAGGCCGCTCGGGCATGGCCACCAAGGACGAGGACGCGGTCACCCGGGTTTTCTCGGCCAATACCCACACGCCGATGTTGTTCTTCTCCAGCGGCGGCAAGGCCTATCAGCTGAAGGTGTGGCGCCTGCCGGTGGGCACGCCGACTTCGCGGGGCAAGGCGTTCGTCAACCTGCTGCCCATCGAGCCCGGCGAAACCATCACCTCGATCCTGCCGTTGCCCGAGGACGAGGCGACGTGGGACCAGTACGACGTGATGTTCTCTACGCGCTCCGGCGGCGTGCGGCGCAACAAGCTCTCCGATTTCATCGGCATCAAGCGCAATGGCAAGATCGCCATGAAGCTGGATGACGGCGACAGCATCGTCGGCGTGGGCGTGTGCAATGCCCAGCACAACGACATCCTGCTGACCACGGCGCTGGGCCGATGCATCCGCTTTGCGACCGAAGAGGTCCGAGTCTTCGCGGGCCGCGATTCCACCGGCGTTCGCGGCATCCGCCTGGCTGAGGGCGACATGGTGATCTCCATGGCCATCCTGCGCTCGGTGGCCGCCACACCTGACGAACGCACGGCCTACGTCAAACACGCCAACGCCATGCGACGCGCGCTGGGCGAGGGCGACGACCTTGAGGACACCGCCGTCGTCGAAGAGGATGATGCCGAAGCCACCGAAGGCCAGACCAGCCTGAGCCCCGAACGCATCGCCGAACTGGGCGCGGCGGAGGAGGTGATCCTGACGGTCTCAACCGAAGGCTACGGCAAGCGCACCTCGGCCTATGAGTTCCGCCGCACTGGCCGGGGCGGGCAGGGGTTGCTGGCGCAGGACCTGACGAAGCGCGGTGGCAAGCTGGCTGCCTCGTTCCCGGTGGACGACGCCGACCAGATCCTGCTGGTCACCGACCAGGGTCAGCTGATCCGCACCCCGGTGACGCAGGTCCGCATGGTTGGCCGCAATACCTCAGGCGTGATCATCTTCCGCACCAGCGCAGATGAGCATGTGGTGAGCGTGGAGCGGCTGGCGGATACGGGCGAGGATGAGGTCGAGGACGGCGGGACCGAAGCCGAGGGGCCGCAGGCGGAGGGGTAGAGCCCCCACTTCGGGCGCCCTGAAATCCGCTCGACAAGCCGACGGTGGAGGATCAGTGTTGCGCAGGAAATCTGCGGGGGCAGGGCCATGGGTCGGGTGCTGGCGGTCGTCTACGGCGGGATCTGTTACGTCATATTCTTCGCGACATTTCTTTATGCGATCGGCTTCGCCGACGGTCTTGTTGTCCCCAAGCATGTTGATAGCGGCGACCCCGGCCCGCTGATCCCCACCCTGTTGATCAATACCGCCTTGCTGGGGGTCTTTGCCGTCCAGCACAGCCTGATGGCCCGGCCAGTCTTCAAGACCTGGTGGACGCGCATCGTGCCAAAGCCGGTGGAGCGCTCGACCTATGTGCTGCTGTCATCGATGGCCCTGATCCTGATGTTCTGGCAGTGGCGGCCGTTGCCCCAGCTGGTCTGGTCGGTCGAGGGCCCGGCGGCGACCGCGATCTGGACCCTGAATGCGCTGGGGTGGGGGGTGTTGCTTAGCAGCACCTTCCTGCTGAATCATTTCGACCTGTTCGGCCTGCGGCAGGTCTGGGGTCACGCCCGGAGCCTTCCAGAGCCCGTGCCGGAGTTTCGCACCCCGGGCTATTATCGATTTGTGCGCCATCCGATCTATCTGGGCTTCGTGATCGGCTTCTGGGCGACGCCGCATATGAGCGTGGGCCATCTGATGTTTGCGACCGGGGCCACCGGGTACATTCTGGTCGGCGTCTGGTTTGAGGAACGCGATCTGGTCGCGCACTTCGGCGACACCTATCGCAGTTATCAGAAGCGGGTTTCGATGCTGCTGCCGTGGGTTCCCAAGGCCTGACAACGTCGATTCCCCCTTGCCAGAACCGCCTTTGACGGCGAAAGGCGTTTTGGAGTGTGTTGGGGGACTTAAGTCTGATGACCCGCGTCGGTTTTTATCCGGGAACGTTTGATCCGATCCATAACGGCCATTCCGATATCATCGGACGCGCGGTCAAGCTGGTGGACAAGCTGATCCTCGGCGTGGCGATCAACGCCGGCAAGGGACCGCTGTTCTCGCTTGATGAGCGCGTGGCCATTGTCGAGGAGGCGATCCAACCCCTGCGCAATCACGCCGAGATCATCGTCCAGCCCTATGAGGGCCTGACGATGCACTATGCCCGCAGGGTCGGTGCCTCGGTGATCGTGCGGGGCCTGCGCGCCGTGGCCGATTTCGAGTTCGAGTTCCAGATGACGGCGATGAACCAGCAGCTGGACCGCGATATCGAGACCGTGTTCTTCATGGCCGATCCCCGCCATCAGGCGATCTCGTCCAAGCTGGTGAAGGAGATCGCACAGCTGGGCGGGGAGGTGGCCAATTTCGTCAGCCCGTCGGTGAAGCAGCGCCTGCTGACCAAGTTCGGTCGTACCTGAGCCTTTACGAGACTGGCGTTGCGGCGCGTCGCCCGCTACGAGAGGCGCCGATGAGACTGACCCCGATATTGCTCGCCGCCGGTTTGCTGGCGTTTCCGGCCGCCGCCCAGAAACCGGTCGCGGTGCCGTTGACTGTGGCTGGCCCCGCGCGTCCGACCCCCGCCGACTGGCGCACGCCAAGGCCCGAGGACGTGCTGGTGATCGACACCAACAAGGGCCGCATCATCGTCGAGATGGTGCCTGAAGTGGCGCCGCTTTACACCGCGCGGATGCGTGAACTGGCGCTGGAGCACTTTTTTGACGGCCTGACGTTCTTCCGGGTGATCGACGACTTCATGGCCCAGACCGGGGACCCGGAGAACCGTGGCACCGGTGGGTCGACCCGGCCCGACGTCAAGGCCGAGTTCATGTTCCGGCGCGGACCGGAGACCCCCTTCGTGCTGGCGCTGGACCAGAGCGTGGCCGAGGTGGGCTTTATCAAATCGCTGCCGGTGATCACCCAGTCGATGATGCTGGCCCCCCTTACCCGGGACGGCAAGATCGCGGGCTACGGGCTCTACTGCAAAGGCGTTGCCGGCGCGGCGCGGGGCAGCGAGGAAGATTCCGCCAACAGCCAGTTCTACCTGATGCGGGAGGTCTATCCGGCGCTGGAGCGGCGCTATACCGCCTGGGGTCGGGTGATCTCGGGCCAGGAGGCCGTCAAGGCGATCAAGGTCGGCGAGCCGGTGGCCGAGCCGCAGGACCGAATGGACCGCGTACGCCTGCTGAGCGATATCCCCGAGAAGGAGCGGCCGAAAATCCGCGTGATCGATCCTGCGGGTCCCTGGTTCAAGGCGGAGATCGCCCGGGCCAGGGCCGCCAAGGGTGCCGAATTCTCGGCGTGCGATGTGAACATTCCTGTTGAGGTGAAATGATGGACGCTGAAAATACCCTGATCCTGGAGCTGGAATCCGGCCCCGTGACGATCACGCTTCGCCCCGACCTGGCCCCCAAGCACGTCGAGCGGATCAAGGCGCTGGCGCGCAAGGGATTTTACGACGGCGTGGTGTTTCACCGCGTGATCCCCGGCTTCATGGCCCAGGGTGGCGACCCCACCGGCACCGGCTCGGGTGGCTCCAAAGAGCCCGATCTGCCTGCGGAGTTTTCCAAGGAGCCGCACGTGCGTGGCGTCTGCTCGATGGCCCGGACGGCCAACCCCAATTCGGCCAACAGCCAGTTCTTCATCTGCTTTGATGACGCCCGTTTCCTGGACAGCCAGTACACGGTCTGGGGTGTGGTCAGCGACGGCATGGATCACGTCGACGCCCTGCCCAAGGGCGAGCCGCCGCGCAGCCCCGGCAAGATCATCTCGGCCAAGGTCGCCGCTGACGCCTAATTGGCGACCGGGGCGAGGGTGACGATCAGGGGATAGTGGTCCGAGCCCAGCCAGGGCCCACGCTCGACCTTGACCGTCGCCCAGCCTGGCCCGGCGTAGATGTGATCGATCGGCAGAAACGGTAGCGGCCAGGGGCGGCCCAACACCTGTGCCGGGTAGGTTGCGACCGCCCGGTCACGCCGGATCAGGCCGAGGCTGCGGTCCAGCCGTTGCAGCGCTTGTGACCAGGGCGTGCTGTTGAAGTCGCCCAGCAGTAACATCCGTTCTCCTGGAAGGCGTGACGTCACGAATTCCAGATCCGCCGGCTGTCGTCTGAATGCCGGGCGTGTCGGCCAGTCCAGATGGGTTGTCACGACCTCGATCTCACCGCTGGTGCTGGCGTAGGTCGCGTTGACGAACGTCAGCTTCGAACCCTTCGGCAACTTTGGTCTATCCATTTTCGCATATTGGTCAGGCGTGAAGATGACCAACGTCCCGTGCGCTCCTGCCGTCTTCCAGCCGGCGCGCGCCAGGAGCAGGTCGCGCAGGTCGTGACGCGCCTCCGAGATCGCGACGACATCGGGGCGCTGGGCGATCAGCCAGTCGGCAGTGCGGCGAATGTCGGTATTGGACCGCAATGTGTTGAACTGGATGATCTTGATAGTGCCCGGCGTGCCTGCGGGTGCATCCGGACCCGTTGAGCGGCACCACTCAGGTGCAGTCAGGAGCGCGCTGGCCAGGACCCCGACGGCTCCCAGGGCCGCGATAACGCCGCGGCGTCGCCCGCGAACCCGTAACGCGACCAGAACGGCAAGCAAGCCGACGACGACATAGACCGGTGCCAGATGTGCGAGAATGTCGAGGGTGACGCTGAAGTGACCGCCGTGGGCCAGGATGGCGCCGGCGCCGGAGGTAGCTGCAATGGATACCGTGAGCGCTGAAACGACCTTCCAAAACAACGCAATCCGCCCCTGGCCTTGACGCGGGTGCTTCCGCATGTGCTTCACCTCGCCCTTCATGACGCTTACCGACTTCGATTTCCACCTGCCTGAAGACCGGATAGCGCTTCGCCCCGCCAGTCCGCGTGATGCAGCGCGCCTGTTGCTGGTCACGCCGGGTGAGTCGCTGGTGGATCTGCGGGTGCATGATCTGCCGGATTTGCTCCGCGCAGGTGACGTGCTGGTGGTCAATGACACGCGGGTGATCCCGGCCCGACTCAAGGGCGTGCGGACGCGGGGCGAGAGCCGGATCGCCGTGCAGGCGACCCTGCATCGCCAGACGGGCGCGAATCTGTGGACCGCCTTTATGCGGCCCGGAAAAAAGCTGGCTGTCGGGGATCGGGTGGCATTTGGCACGCTGGAGGCCAGCGTGGCCGGCAAGGGGGAGGGCGGCGAGGTCACCCTGGCCTTTGATGTGACGGGTTCTGATCTTATGGCAGCCATCGCTGCAAATGGCATGATGCCGCTGCCGCCCTATATCGCAGCCAAGCGCGGAGAGGACGCTCAGGATCGCACGGACTATCAGACCATCTATGCCGTCGAGGAGGGTTCGGTAGCCGCGCCAACGGCGGGCCTGCATTTCACGCCAGAGCTGATGGCGCGTCTGGCGGATATGGGCGTTGTCGTGGAGCGGGTGACCCTGCACGTTGGCGCGGGCACGTTTCTGCCGGTCAAGGTCGATGATCTGAGCAAACACCGGATGCATCCGGAGTGGGGCGAGATCGATGCTGCGGCGGCTGGTCGGCTCAATGCCGCGCGGGCGGCCGGTGGGCGCATTGTCTGTGTTGGCACAACCTCGCTTCGTCTGCTGGAAAGTGCAGCGAAACCTGACGGGACGATCCAGCCGTTCGCGGATGAAACAGCGATCTTCATCACGCCGGGCTACCGGTTCCTGGCCGCTGACGGACTTATGACCAATTTTCATCTGCCGAAGTCGACATTGTTCATGCTGGTGTCGGCATTTGCCGGGCAGGCGGCGATGCGGGCGGCCTATGAGCACGCGATCACGTGTCACTACCGGTTCTATTCCTATGGCGACGCCAGCCTGCTGTGGAGGGCTGACTGATGGGCGCGTTTCCGTTTACTCTTGACGCTACCGACGGCAAGGCGCGGACCGGGGTGCTGGCTACGCCGCGCGGCGACATCCGGACGCCGGCCTTCATGCCGGTGGGGACCGCAGGCACGGTAAAGGCGCTGACGGTGGAGCAGGTCGCGGCCACGGGTGCGGATATTCTGCTGGGTAACACCTATCATCTGATGCTGCGGCCCACGGCAGAGCGGGTCCAGCGGCTGGGCGGGCTGCATCGGTTCATGCGCTGGGAAAAGCCGATCCTGACGGACTCCGGCGGGTTCCAGGTGATGTCGCTGTCGAACATATCGAAGGTCACCGAAGAGGCCGTTACCTTCCAGAGCCATCTGGACGGTAGCCGCCATGTGCTATCTCCGGAACGTTCCATCGAGATCCAGGCGGATCTGCTGGGCTCCGATATTGTCATGCAGCTGGATGAACTGGTGGCGCTGCCGGCGTCTGGCGAAAAGGCCGCTGACGCCATGCGACGCTCGGCGCGATGGGGCGAGCGTTCAAAGATCGCATTCGGGGAACGTGACAGCCAGGCGCTGTTCGGCATCCAGCAGGGCGGCGTTGACGAGATTTTGCGTCGCGAATCGGCGAAGCGGCTGATCGAGACGGGATATGACGGTTATGCCATCGGCGGGCTAGCGGTCGGGGAGGGGCATGCGGCCATGGTCGAGGTGCTGGACTTTACGCCGTCCATGCTGCCTGCCAACCGGCCGCGCTATCTTATGGGCGTCGGCAAGCCGATCGATATCGTCGAGGCCGTGGCGCGCGGTGTTGATATGTTCGACTGCGTGCTGCCAACCCGTTCCGGCCGCCACGGTCAGGCCTGGACCTGGGAGGGGTCCATCAATCTGAAGAATGCCCGGTTCGCCGAGGACGACAGCCCGCTGGATCCGTCAAGCGACGTGTCCGCCAGCCGGGACTATTCGAAGGCCTATCTGCATCACCTGGTGAAGTCGGGCGAGATCCTGGGGCAGGTGCTGCTGTCCTGGCACAATCTGGCGTTCTATCAGGCGCTGATGGCCGAACTCAGGGTCGCGATTTCGGAGGGGCGGATGGAGAGCTTCCGGCGCGGCTTTGCGGCGCGGCAGTCCCGGCCGGAGACTTCGGCTTAGGGCCGCTTTTGTCGGCGACAGGCATCGTCGTCTTAACGACGCTCTGGCGTGCGGGCCTGGCCGGTGAAGGGCATCCCCGGGCCTCGCCCAGTCCCTTCAGGTATCCACGCCGGATATTGCCCGCCACGATGGCAGACTGCACGAGCTTGTCATGGCTGCTGGCGCCGGAAATGCGGCGTACGACACCGCGAAAAGGAATAGCCCCTGACGCCAGATCACCCGCCACGCTGAAGACTGTTTGCTTGCTGCGATCCATGAGGTTTTCGTCGCCGGTCGGCAACCGGTCGAGATCCGGACCGAGGGCGGCGTCGAGCGGGCGCACCAGAGCCATCAGCGCAGGGCACTTCCAGTTGCGGGGCGGGCGGACATAGGGGTCTTTCAGGGCCTCGATCAGGATCTCGGGGATGTCCGCCTTGATCATGTTCAGGTCGCGAAGCGGCGCGGTCGCCGCACCTTGGACACTTCCGCTCTTGAGTTGGTCGGATGTCCTGATCCGCTCATCCGGGTTGGAAGTGTCGATCTGCTTTTCGTCGGCAGCCTTGCGAGTGTTTGAGGGGGTCTGGCCGATGGCCGCCCCCGCGAGGCCGGAGGCCAGGATCGCGGCCAGGATTATAGGTTTGAAGCGTTCCATAGCCTCATATTACGCCGGGTTGTGGCGCTGTTAAGGCTTACATCAAGAAAGTCACTTTCACTTTGGCTCGACGCCGACTAGGTTCCGCGCCGCTTCGTCAGGTGTCCGTTCAGGGCTCTGGCCTCGCGGGCCGGTAGCTCAGTGGTAGAGCATTCGACTTTTAATCGAATGGTCGTGAGTTCGAACCTCACCCGGCCTACCAATCGTTTTGAGCGCGCCGGACCCCCAAAAATGAAAAGGGGCCGGTGCGGTTGCCCGCCCGGCCCCATCAACTTGATTTTCGCGTCGCTACTTCGGTGCGGCCGCGCTTGTCTTGCCGAGATAGGCGTCGAGAGCCTGGCGAGCCACCGTTTTGCAGCCGCTGGTTTCCGCCACACGGACGATGTCATCCAGCGTGGTCAGGCTTTCCAGAGCCGGGCAGATACCGCCGCGACGGGCCCCAAAGGTGCGACCTTCGGGGGGCGGCTGGACCAGGGCGCGCAGGGTTTCAAAGCGTGCTGCATCGGCAGAGGCCAGTCGGGCACCCGGTACGGCCACGCCGCCTGCGGCACCGCGCAATGTCGTGACTTCGCCGGAGGCGCGCATCAGCGTCAGACTCTGGCCTGCGCCAAGCGCGACGCGCGCACCCGCAACAAAGGATTGTCCCCGCTTGATGCTCGCGTCAGTTGAATTTACCACAATGTAGTCGCTGGCCATGGCGGCTCCGCCGAACGCAACGGAAAGAGCGACACCGATAAGTAGCTTACGCATCAATAAATTCCCCGTGCAGCTGAGTATTTGAATCTAGCAACGATCAACTGACTACCACATGGGAGCCCTGAACGATACCTGAACACGTCAACCGTCGCAGTCAACTACGTGCCCCCAAGGGTCACAGACGCACAATTCCGAACTTGGCCAACCATGTGATACCTCGTTCGACGAACGCCCGACGCTCAGCGGGAACCTCTGCAAGCAGGGCGCCAACTGATTTCGGGCCGGTCGACAGCCGGGCAACCAGGGTCTCGGATTCAACCTCGGTCGGTAGGCGCGCGGCCGCGCTTCTGACCCCGGGTCGGGCCAACAATGCCGCGACTTCTCCGTCGGCGAAGGCCCGGTCAAGCGTGACCATGGAAATGCTTGAAATCACGCCGCTGGGATAGGGCTGAAACATCCGGAACGGGTCGAGGCGGTAAGGGTTCTCCAGCAGTGCCTGCGCCGGGGCCGCGACACGCCTGCGCGCGAGCTCTGCCCACAAGGCCTGATACTGCGGGATGATAACGCGCCAATCGAACACCTCGCGAGCCCGCGTCTGGGCCGCTGCGCCCATACGTCGCCGTAGGTCCGGGTTGGCGAACAAGTCCGTCAGCGCGTCCGCCGCCGCACCGGTATCCACAGCCGTGAACAGCGCTGTTGCGCCCGCATAGGCCTCGTAGCTCATCAGACGCTGGGCATGGGCGAAAGCCAGGTCCGTGCCCAGCCCCGGTCTGGGGGTCAGGGTGCGGATTCGAAACCCGTCGACCTCATGACGGACGGTGTCGCGATATCCGTCCCAGTCGCTGACCACGCTGGGCAGGCCGGCGGCCATGGCCTCCAGCGGGGTCAGGCCGAACGTCTCCTGAATGTTGTCTGACAGGGACAGGAAAACGTCTGCGGCAGAGACGATTTCGTCGCGGGTGATGGAGGAGGTGTCGTCGAGGGTGCACAGTTGTACGTCAGGGCAGAAGGCGGCGGCGGCCTCGAGGAACTCTGTCTCGCCGCCCGGCTTTCGAGCGCCGCCGAACAGGATCCAGTAGACCCGGGTCCCAAGGCGTTCAGCTGACGCCTGCAGGGCGATACCCATAGGCCCCGGGTGCATCTTTGTCCCAAGACTAAACCGGCCTAGATGCAGGGCCACGGGGGCATTTTCCGGGATCTGCAGCACTTTGCGCCATTTTGCGCGGGCGGCTGCATCCTGTCGGAAATCAGCGGAATGGACGCCGAGCGGGATGGTGACCAGTTGGGCGGGCGCAATCCGAGTGGCCCCGAAGCGGTCCTGCAGGTACCCGGCGACGGCTTCCAGGAGGGTTTCTACGGCCTTGCGTCCGGCCTCCGAGGTACAGACCAGCGCGTCCCATGGCTCGATCGGTGCCAGCAGGAGTGCGCTGATCTCGTCCATGATGTAGGTTTCGGCAATAGTGTGCGTGACGCCGGTCAGGGAATAGGCCGTGCTGCCGTAGGCGCGGCGCGCCCAGGCCTCCTGACGCAGCTCCGGCGTCGGGATGTAGAGCGCGCCGGCGTCGGTCAGCCGCGCCCGGTCAGCGCGACCCAGCCATTGCACCGGCCGCGTCGGAGGTCCGAGGCGGCTCAGTAGCGCCTCCAGTTGCGCCTGATCCTGATCGTGCAGATTCCACAGGTGGAAGGTGTCGACGTCGGCATGATTGAGAAAGCCGCGCAGAAAGCCTTCGCCAGCTGAGTTTCGGCCCATGGGACGCGGAATCGAGGCGTCATAGGGCTCGGTGTTGAACTGGATCGCAGCGTTGGCCATGGTCGTCCGGGAGGTGATCTCGCAGGCCGTCCCGGCCTAACGAGATGCCGTCTGGGTAGATGCGTTGGGAATTGGCCCTGACGCATCGCCAACGATCGTGAACGGGGCCCAGAAGTAGGGGTGTCCGAATTGCTCACTCCGCTGCAAGGCTTGCTGCGCATACAGCATGGCCTCGCCCTTGCTGGGCGATGGCGCGGAGAACATGCCGGTCATCAACCGCACCGTAGCCACGGAGTCCACCGACCAGTGCGACACGATCAGGGACCGCCCACCGGCATAGATCACCGCGCGGGTCAGGCCGCCCAGGGCCTCACCGCCACCCTGCATGCCTGTCGTCGTCGCGTCGCCGCCGGAACCGCCGGTATCGCAGGCTGACAGCACCACCAGATCGGCATCCAGCTTGAGGTCAAGGATTTCACTACTGTCGAGCAGGCCATCACTGTCGCCGCCGCCGAGCGAGGTCATCAGGGCAGGCTCCGGCAGACAGGCCGAAGGTTGCGGCAACAGGCCGTGGGTTGCGAAATAGAGCACCTTGTAATCAGACAGATCGGTCCGCCCCTTCACGCCGTCGTCGGTGAAGGCGCTACCGACGATATATTGCTCAGCCGTCGCGCCACCGATGCTGGCGCCGACCTGACGAACCTCGTCGGCGGTATCGGGAAGCGGCGGCATCTGAAGCAGGGCGAGGCGGGTGTTCTCGCAGATGCTGGTCACGTCGCGACCTGTGCTGCGGATGCTGACCGAACGGCGGACCACGGAGGAATAGGCCCGTTGGTCGCTGCGGGTCGGGGTCGAGGGATCGGCAAAGCCCAGGAAGCTGCGCGTGGCCTTGCTGGGGGCGAAGGCGCGTGACTGCATGAAGCTGGCCGCCGAGAGCACCAGGGCGCTATCGATTTTGGCACCAAGCCAGGCGATCTGGCGATAATCCGGGTCCTTGCCCGCCGGCGTCCGGGCCAGCACGGCGGCGGGGTCGCTGGTCACCAATGTCGCTACCGGCAGGGAGATCAGCCCGCCATCCGGTTCGTAGATCAGGTGCTTGGCCGCCATCACCTCAGCCGCCACCGGTCCGAACAGTTTCTGGAAGAGGGTGTAGGACTTGGCCACTTCGAATGGCGGCAAGGAGTCCTCTTGCTCGAACGCTGAGCGAATCTGGATGACAGCCGCGCCAGCGGTGCCCCGGTTCAGGTCAATGGCATAGGGCTTGGCCGCCGTCGGCGAGACGAACAGGCCGTAGCCTTGACTGCCCAGCAACAGGATCTTCACATAGACCTCGTCCTTGCGCAGCACCTTCTGGAGATCGGTCAGTGAGGCCACCGACGAGACCAGTTGTGAGTAACGAGGATTGGCGGACAGCAACTGACTTTCCAGGCCGTCGGACTGGCTCTGGAGAGACTTCAGTCGTGCCTCAAGGTCTGTGCGCTCCTGACCCGTGTAGGAATTGGTTGATTGCAGGTTAGCCGCCAGCGCCTCAGCCGCGCGCAGTTCGCGTCGAGTGTCTTCCAGAGCGCGCACCAGACCGGTGACGGCACCGTCACCGGAGGCCACGCGCGCCGCCAGCTTGGACACGGTCTGGGCTGTCGCGTTGGAAATCACGCTGGACGCTGCATTGAAGAACTTGCTGCGGTACTCGTCGGCTTTGGCCGGATCAGTCTCGATCCGCTTGATCAACAGGTCGAAATAGGGCGCTGCATCATCTGCCGACGCTCCCAGCGCGCCGCGCTGTTCCTGAAATAGCTTGAACGCGCGGTCGTAGGTTACGAGGGCCGCGTCTTCCTGGTTTGCGGCAATCTGGGCGCGCCCGAGGTCCAGCAACAGGCCACCTTCAGCGGCAGTGCCGGCGTGGCGAAGGCGGATGGTGCGGATGGCGTTGGTATATTTGGCAACGGCCTGGGCGGGTTGGCCGGAATCCATATCCAGTTCAGCGACATCGGCTTCGATGCGGGCGCGCAGCCAGACATTCAGGGCACCGCTGGCCTCGGCGGCCGTCAGCAATCGCCCGGCCCGGTCCAGTGCGGCGCGGGCACCCGGAATGTCCCCCTGAGCCCCCAGAGATGAGCCTACTACTTCCAGCGCCTGGGCGTCCTGGACGCTCAGCCGATCCGCGATCGAAACGCGGCTTCCGCCCATGACATCGCGCCCTCCGGCGCGTGTGTTGAGGGCAGATGACAGGTCGCCACTGATCGACAGATTGCCGTCCACAGCCTTGGTGACATTCGGACCGCCGGTGCCAAGGCCACGCGTGACGCGAACCTCCTCGCTGGCCCGCAAGGCAGCCTGTCCAGTGCTGACGGCTTCCTCAAATCGACCTGCATTGCGCAAGTGGAGGGCGCGATAGGTTCTAGCCTGGGCCGACAGCAACGGATCTGATGCCAGGGCCAGTTGGGCATCGGCGTCGCGGAATAAACGTTCGGCCTCTACGAACCGGCCGTTGTTGGAGACGTTCAGGGCAAGGTTCAGCAAGGCCTCGGCCATTTCGGCGGGCGGTGCGCGGCGTTGTTCTGCATCGGTCAGCAGAGCCTGAAAGTCGGTCTCCGCTTTCTCGAATCGCCACTCGTTGTTCTGGACGTAGGCGCGGGCGCGGAGGCGGGCCGGGTCGGCGGTCGCGGCGGCTTGCGAGCGGGCGAGGCCGCCGGTGGCACCACCAAAGTCAGCGGCGATCTCTGCGCTGGCGGCCGAGGTCTGGACTTCCGACGCCGCAGGCGCCTTTGCGGCGCCCGACACTACCCGGAGCCCGGTTTCCAGCATGTCTGCGATCTGGGCAGGCCCCTCAGCGGCATAGAGCGCGCCGCCCCTTGCGGAATTGTAAGCCAGATAGGGGGACTTGCCGGAGGCGCTGCGGCATGCGCGGCGGCTGACGTCACCGAGGCTGGCAACCCGTTCCGACTTCGCCTGAGCGTCACAGTCGGCACGGGTCTTGAGCGCCGTCTCCCAGACGCCGACGTCGGCGGCTCTGGGCAGGGCATAGAGCCGCCCCAGGCTGCCTTCCCAGCCGCGACAGCGAATGTTCCATGCGCGACGACCAGCAGCCTGGACCACGGGGTCATCATAGTCGCGTACGGCCTGGCAGACCGCGCCGCTGGCCGCGCTGCGTCCCAGGGGGATGAGGTCCGCCCGGGTCTGGGCTGCGGCAGCACTGGGCACCGAGACCAGCAAAAGGGCTGCGCCGAGGCCGAGATAGAAGGTTCTGCCGAACATGTTGTGGCCGATCATTTCTTCTGCCTGTGCCGCCGCCAGATTTCTTCACTACCCGTCCCGGCGACCACGGGGTCGGTTACAATCTCATCCGTATCCACCGGCGCGACGTTCAGCAGGACGGGAGGGCTGGTCAAGGCTGCTGCGGTAGCAACTGCAGCCGCGCCTGCTTCTTCCGAGGTTTGCGAGCCGGTGGCCGAACCGCCGCCGCCGCCGCGCCCGCCGCCTGGTCCGGGGAGGGCGTCCCGCGCGGCCAGAACGCCGGAGTTGAGCGTTCCGATCAAGGTGCCACCGGAACCCGAGTCAAACCCGCTGCCCGAACCTGATCCACCGCTGAAGCCCGGGAGGGCCGAGATGGAGCAGGAATTGGTGCCGACATCACAGCTGTTGAACCTGTAGTTGGCACCGGCAGGCTTGGTCGTCGGCTGGCCGTTGGTGTCTACAACGGTGAATGTGATCTGTCCGCCCGCAGCGGAGCCGCCAATAACCTTGCCGTCGGGACCCGCGAGAACGCCATTGAGTTCAACCACTTTCGGAGGATCAATAATCAGAGCCGGATTGAACTTTCCGGTCAGGAACAAGCCCACCGGCTGCAGGCTGCCAGCCAGGGCGGTATTCTGCTGGACGACCTTGTTGTCCGCCGAGACTTCGAGTTTTCCGGCTGCGGCGAAGATGCGGAACTGCTCGTCAGCGGTCGCTGCGACCCCCGCTGGCTTTCCGGCCATCAGGTCGATGTCGCCAGCCGCCGTTCCCTGGATCAGTGTGATAAAGCGTTGAGAGCCCATCAGGATATCCTGTCGGGCCGCCAGCCGCACTTCATCAAAGGCACGGATGTTGGTGTAATTGCCGCCCGAGAAGGTGGCGGTGCCGAGCGCACCGGTAATCAGGATCGACGTCGGGCGTAGATTCAGGTCTGTCGCATCGCCGATCCGCAGAATACCGCCAGACGCCGTCGGCGCGACAGTTCCCGTCACCCGCGCTGTGTTGACCGGCCCTACCAGGAAGGTGACATTCGGCGTCGACGTCGGGTTGATCGACAGGTTTTGCAGGGTCAGATCGCCGCGTGCTGGTCCCGTGGTCGAGCCGGCAAAGATGCGCACGGCCCCGGATACACGCAGCTGACCAAAGTCGGTCTCGTCAAAGGTCATCGCGCCGGCGGCGTCGCCGGCAGCCCCGCCCACTCGCAGGGTGCCGGACCGCGATTCGATCTGTGCCGTCGCGCTGGTCAATGTGCCGGTAAGGTCGAGATCGCCCGCGACAATACGCGTGTTCGCAACCGCGCTGGTCTGACCCACCACGGCCTTGCCGGCCACGTCGATAGTCAGGTTTCGACCGGCGACCAGCGGGGTTGTCGATGTGAAACTGGCCAGCGAGGTGATCGATAGATCGCGGGCCACCGGGCCGATGGCCGAGCCCAGTGAGACCAGTGTTCCCTGAATGACCAGATCGCGCCCGGCCCTATAGCTGGCGGTCGTAACGCCGCCCGCCAACGCTTTGAGGGTCAGGTCCTCGCTGGCTGAAACGTTGCCCGCCTGAACCGTGGCCCCGGTCAACGATACTGATCCAGCATCTGCCTTTACGTCGCCGACCCGCAGGGCACCGGCGGCGCTGACCGAAATATTGCGAACCGCCGTCAGGGAGTTGAGCAGGGTGAAATCACCCGTCGTACTCCCGACAGACAGATCCCGACCGGAGGTGACCGCGTCGAGGGTCACCGTCGGGGCCCTCAGGGTCGCATCGCGCGCGGCGACGACCTTGAAGGTTCCAGGGGTTGGTTTCAGCAGATCGACGATGGCGTCACGACCGGCCATGACCGTGACCGCAGTCGCCCCGGTGACGCCGCCGACGCCCAGTCCCAGTGTCGCATCAAGATCTGTAGACTGGACCAGAACGACGCGACCGTTTCCGGCCATGTCCGGATTGCCGCCAAAGCCGGTTCCCACGGAATCCAGGCCTGATCCTGTGATGTTGGCCGATCCGAGTGAGGCTGTGCCGTGCGTCGCAATCACGAAGACGTCGTCGCCGCTATTTGCGGTGCCGATGATGGCGTCACCGTTGGTGGCCAGGGCGTAGATGTCGCCGCTGGAATTGGCTGTCCCGATTTTCAGGCTGGCCGCCTGGGCAAACAGGCGGGGCGCGGTGACCGTGCCGATATCCAGCGCGCCGCCCTTGAGGTTTGCAAACGTACCGGCGGTAATGGTGTCGATCTTGGCCGAGGCCAGATCCAGGCTAACGCCTTGAACGGCTGTCAAGGTGATCAATCCGGCGACGGACGATGTGCCGTCTCCAATCACGATGCCGCCGCCTGCGGAAACGCTCAGCTTTCCGGGCGCTGTAATAGCGTCGATGGAGACGTCGGTCTTGCCGGTGATGATGCCTTCACCGATGACCCCGACGCCGGCCAATTCGACGACGCCCTTGCTGGACGTCACCGTCAGGTTGCCGCTCGAGATCAGGCTGTTGGCGGACACATCTGGCCCATCAACTGATATGTTGCGGCCGGCGACGATGCGTCCCAGTTCGATGCTGGCCGTCGCCTTGATTCTGGCATCGCGCCCGACGGCAATGACCGACGTGGCTGTGGGATCAAACAGCGTCGACACGAGCTCGGCCTGGTCGATGATAGTGATCGGGCCAAAGCCGTTGCCGTTGCCGTTGCCGTTACCATTACCGTTGCCGCCGCCGCCGCCGCCGCCGCCGTTGCCACCACCACCGTTGCCAAATCCGTTGCAGGAAGCGTCGGCCTGACACAGCTCGTCTTTCATCGCCTGCTCTTGCAGACTCAGCGGGTCTTTCAGTTCCTCGGGTGGGCGCAACCAGGGTCGGGCAAATGTCATTCCGACGTTCACAATCTCAAGGTCGCGTGAGGCGCTGGCCTTGTTGAGATAGATGTCCGTCGGTGCGGCACCGACCAATGAAGGGCCAGCTGTCCGGTTTGCAATGCCGCCGCCGCCCGACAGGATGATGTCGCCGCCGTCGGTCTTGGCCGCCTGGGCCGTTATGAGGCCTTCAAGGTTGATAACGGCGCTGCCGATCGCCGACTTGCTGACCGCAGCGACAAAAACCGAACTGGCTCTGGTCTCAGCGCCGAGGTCGACGGCGATCGCGCCCTGGGAGCCTCCGCCAATGTCCGATACGATGAAGTCGACCAGATCAAAGTCGCCGCCGATACCTGGTGCCAGTCTGACGTTAAACGTCTTGGCCGAGCCATAGAGCACGCTGCCCTCGGTCGCAGTCACCGTGGCGTTGGCCCGTGTGACGATGGTGGGGCCGGCGAAGGCGACCATCCCGCCCTTGGCATTGACCTTGGCGTTGGCCAGCACCCACAGCCGGGAATTTGGCAGGGCGTCGCCGCCATCGAACGAAAATACGTTGTTTGCAGGATCGAGGAACGTCGAGGTGTTGGGCGTGCCGATGGCGAACAGCAGGCCGCCAGCGTCGATCCGTGCACCACGACCGACGATGATACTGTTTTGCGATACGAACCAGACATTGCCGCCGAACCCGCTGCCGACCTTGCCTGCAATCGTTCCTTCTATTTTGGACTCCTGAAATCCGATGATCTTGTTCAGGACGATCCAGTTTCGATTGGCAAAATTATAGGTAACAGTCTCGTCGGGTTTGACGTTGAAGGAATTCCAGGAAATCACGGTCCGCGGCGCGTTCAGAGTGACATCCACGCTGGCAACGCTGGACGTGATGACAGGCGACAGGCCTCCGGCGTTGACTTCGACAAGTCCGCCTACCGGAAGGGCAAACGCGCCGGTCGCCGAAAAAACACCGCTGCCAATCAAGACGCCGCAGAGAGCGGTCCGCGCGAGGAGCCATGCGCGGCGCGTGGCGGGAGCGGGGTAAGCGCGATTTGTAAACTGCATCTGGCTTGCCTCGCGCGTCACAGCAGGCTGGCTGTAAGCTGGATCAACACACGGTCGGAAGGTCGTT
Organism: Alphaproteobacteria bacterium; assembly: GCA_031415215.1. Classification (GTDB taxonomy): domain Bacteria; phylum Pseudomonadota; class Alphaproteobacteria; order Caulobacterales; family Caulobacteraceae; genus Phenylobacterium. Next base: position 17,850 of record JANORH010000073.1, read on the forward strand.
TCCCGCCGGTCCGCGTTGAGTCGATGGGGTGAGCGTAGGTCACTTCAAGATTGGCGCGATTGAACACCCGAAGCACGACGCCGGCCCCCACGGATTTCAGGGTTCTGCCGCCGGTCAAGCCGGAACTCGCCGCGTTGTTGTTCGACACACGTCCAGCGTCAAGGAATGCGTACGGTGCCACAACGACCTTTGGATGCAGTTGCAGCGGACCATAGCGAAGCTCAAAGGCACCGGAGTATCCCTTGTCGCCCAGCAGCGCCGCCGGATCATAACCGCGACCGACCGTAAGGCCACCCAGCGATATCTGTTCATAGGGCAGAAGGCCGCTGCTGGAATACTGGGCCTGGGCACGAACCATGCCGGTCAGGCGGCTGGACAGGGCGATGTCCATCCCTCCCTGGCCTTTCACGATCCAGGCCTCAGGCTTCGCCGACACGCGGCTGAGGCCGGCGTCGCCGGCATTGCTTCCGCCCAGGGCCGATATGCCCTTTCGAAGCGTCATAGCCCCGTTCAACAGCACAGGTCGCCGGGCGATCTCGGTACGGTAATCACCGTCCGCGCGAGCATAGAGAACCCGCAAATCGTCTTGTGAGAACGCGGCACCAGCGATCGAGGTTTTCTGAGCGATCAGGTCGAGACCACCCGCGACGTTCAGGTTTTGGGCACGGGTGCGGATGATCGGATAGGCACCCTCGAGATTGGCGACGACGGACTTGCTCAGGATATCAAGAGGTTTCAGCCCGCCACCCGGTCGGCTCTCGCCATATACCAGCGAACCCCGACCAACCGCGCCCTCGGCCCCGACACGCGCTGTGCCTGCCAGCTGGACCAGCCACTGTTCGTTGGACTCCAGCGTATGAAAGGCGGTCAGGGCCGCGCTCTCGCCAAATCGCGTCTGGGAGGCGATCTCGCCGCGGATCAGACCACCCCAGCGACCCACCTGCTTTGAGCCGGCATTCTGGATATTGGCGAAGACGTCAGGGCCGTCTTTTGTCACCGACAAATCGATGTCCACCGCGCCGCGCTCGGGACTGGTGGAGGGCCGCACGGCCGCGCGGACCCGAAGGCCCGGCACATCCGACGCGAGCAACAGATAGCGCTGGGCCTTGGTCATATCGAAGGGCTTCATACCCCGCAGCTTTTCAGCGTAGCGTTCCACGACCTCCTGGGCCGGCCCGACGTCGCCACGAACGCGGACATTGACCACCTGGGCCTCGATGACCTCAAGCACCAGGGCACCGCCCTCAATTCGTTGTTCGGGGATCTCGATCCGCGCCAGGATTCCACTGTTGAATACAATCTGGGACGCCCGGTCGCGAATGGCGCAGATCACCGAAACCCGTTGGGGTTTTCCAAGATACTCGGCGTAGGCGGCTCTCAATTGATCGTCGCCAACCGCGGTTGCACCACGGAACGACACAGAATTCAGGGTAACCTCTACCGTCGAGGTCTCAAGGGGACATGGTCCAGGTGGTTCTGGCGTGAAGGCCCCGGAATTGCGTCGCGGTGGGGGGCGGCTGACCCGAGTCGCCGGGTTTAGTTCAGCTGCGCTGTTTCCCGTGCCGGCAACGCCGGGGGGCGGCACAGACTGCGCCCAGGACGAAATGGGCGGCATCAACGCGCTGGCTGCCAGAGCAATCACGCAGATGCGCGACCGAAGGCTGACGCCATGCGAGTTATTACGCCGCTCGCCCATAGGCACGTCTCCCCCAAGTAGCCTTATGAAAGTCATCCTAGTCTCACGTCATCATGTTGTTAAGCGAGCCATTGGACAAAGTGGCGAATTGCCGAATGTTGTCCCGGCGTCAGGATTCAGGGTGATGTCTCTTTATTCAGGCTACCTAAGCGCTATCGACCCCGCTAAGACTGCGGCAGAGAGGCCGGGGGAGGGCTAATGGGAGGAGCACAAGCGTCGCGGATTTTTGGCGCGCTGGCGGCCGCCTTGGCCGTTGTCCTCAGCGCGGCAGGCGGGGTTGCCGTGCGCGCGGCAAGTGCCGCCCCCGAACCCGTTGCAACCCGCGGCGTTCATGAGGGCGTGGCGTCTTGTGCCGGGTCCACGTGCCACAGTCGTCAGGTCGATTCGGGGCTGAACGTCCGCCAGAACGAATTGATCACCTGGCAGGACCCGTCCAGCGTCGCCGGCGTGCACAGCCGCGCCTGGCGCGTGCTGACCGAGCCGCGTTCACAGGCGATTGCGCGCAAATTGGGCATCGGCCCGGCGCAGAATGCCAAGGAGTGTTTGGGCTGCCATGCCGATTCGGCACCGGTTGCCCTGCGGGGCGCGCGTTTCCAGGTCTCCGACGGCGTCGGCTGCGAGAGTTGCCATGGCGGCTCCAGTAACTGGCTGGCCAGCCACCGGGCTGTGAATGGGTCTCATGCTGCCAATGTCGCGGCTGGCATGAAGGCGCTGGAAAGTCCCAAGGTGCGCGCAAACGTCTGTCTCGATTGCCATTTCGGCAGCTCGAGGCCGGGCCAGTTCGTGACCCATCAGATCATGGCCGCCGGTCATCCGCGCGTGGCTTTCGAGCTGGATCTGTTCTCCAATCTGCAGCAGCACTGGACCGTCGATGCGGACTATGTGAAGCGCAAAACTCCGGCGGGCGGCGTAAAGACCTGGGCGGTCGGTCAAGCCATGGCGCTGGATCGTGCCTTGACCCTCTACGGTGAGCCCGGTCGCGGGCAGGGTGCTTTCCCCGAGCTCTATTTCTTCGATTGCCACAGCTGCCATCGGACGATTTCCGAGGATCCCAGGGCGCGGCCCACTTGGCAGGCCAATCCCGGTCGCCCCATTCCATCGGGACAGCCGCCGTTCAACGACGAAAACATGATCATGTTGTCGGCAGCGGCCAAGGTGGTCGCGCCTGCTTTGTCGGGCCGACTGGAGACCGATTCGCGGGCGTTCCATGCCGCTCTGGCCCGAGACAAGGGCGAGTCGATCCGTGCTGCGGCCAAGTTGGCTGGCACCGCGCGCGCGCTGTCCGATGCCTTTGCTGCGCGAAACTTCTCACGGGCCGAAACCCTGGCCATGCTGGATGTCGTGCTGACCGGTGAGCTTTCAAGGCGCTATACCGACTATGCCGGAAGCGCACAGGCGGTGATGGCGGCGGACACGCTGTTGAACGCCTTGGTCAACTCGGGGCAGGTTGATCGTGGCGCAGCGGCTGCGATACGGCCCAGCCTGGATCGCGCCTATGCCCAGGTGCGCGATCCGAACAGCTATCGGCCGGAGGTATTCCGCGAGTCGCTGACCCGGGTCGCGCAGGCGGCGAGGTCTCTGCGATGAGGTCTGTTGGGCGCTGGGTCGCGCTTGGGGCCGCGTTGGCGCTGACGTCTTGCGGCGGTGGTGGCGGAAGCGCACCACCTCTGACAGTGCCTGTGACGCCCGGATTCCCGGCGGCTGCCTATGTGCTGCCGGCCGCACAGGCTTTGACGGCCTCAGACGTCCAGCAGGTGCTGGCTCAGGGCGTGGCCGAAGCCCGGGCGCGCAACCTGCCTGCGGTGATCGCTGTGACCGATCGCGTCGGAAATATTCTCGCGGTCTATTCGATGGCCGGTGCGCGCGCGAACGCGACGCTGCGCGCGGGTCCGACGGGCACGAACATGGATGCGCAGGGGGTGGTCGTACCGGCCGCCGGCGCAGCCATCGCCAAGGCAATCACCGGTGCCTACCTGTCGTCGGGCGGCAACGCCTTTTCCACCCGGACCGCCAGCCAGATTGTGCAGGAGCACTTCCCGCCTAGCCCCTCGACCGTCGGTCTGGAGAGCGGACCGCTGTTTGGCGTGCAGTTTTCTTCTCTGCCATGTTCGGACGTGACGACGCGGGTCGCTACCTCGCCCATCGGGCCACGGCGCTCGCCGCTCGGTTTGTCCGCCGACGCGGGCGGGTTCCCCCTGTACAAGGCCGGCGTTCTGGTCGGTGGCGTGGGCGTCATGGCCGACGGGGACTATGGCTTCGACAAGAATATTCTCGACGTTGAGGACGATGCCGAGGAGGCGATAGCGTATGCGGCCGCCACCGGTTTCGACGCGGCCATTGATATCCGCGCCGAGCGGGTCACGGTCGATGGCACCTCACTGCGTTTCAGCGACGCCAGCCCGGGCACATTGAAAAGTACGCCGTCCAGTGCGCCGACCTTTGCCGGCCTGCCGTCCGGTACTGGATCGTTTACCGCTGTGACAGGCTACTACGCCGGTGGCGGGGCTCTGGCCGGTCAGGTTTACGGGACCGAGGCCTCCGGCCTGCGCCTCGCCACCACAGCCGAATTTTCGATCCCCAGCGCGATGATCCTGAGCGATGGCGCAGGGCAGGGACGGTTCCCGATCCGCGCCGGCACCGACAGCGGTGACGGACTGACCCCGTTGTCCCAGACCGAAGTCCGTGCGGTGTTGGAAGAGGCCTTCACCATCATGAGCCGGGCGCGGGCGCAGATCCGGCGACCGCTGGACAGCCGCGCGCAGGTTTCCATCACGGTGGTGGACAGCCGCGGCCAGATTCTCGGCATCGTCCGGTCGCCCGACGCGCCTGTGTTTGGCATCGATGTTTCCGCCCAGAAGGCGCGCTCTGCGACCTTGTTCTCGGCTACCTTCGCTGCGACCGAACTCGGGGCCGATCCCAGTGCCGATGTGCGCGGGTTTGTCCAAAAAACCCGCGACTTCTTCGCCGATCCGCAAGCGCTGACCGGAACGACCGCGTTCGGGGCCCGCACCCTTGGCAATCTGGCGCGGCCTTACTATCCGGATGGCGAGGTTGGCCGTCCCAACGGGCCGTTGTCGCGCCCGATCACCCAGTGGAGTCCGCTGTCGACGGGCCTGCAATCGGCGCTGATTATCGGCAATATCGGCCAGCATCTGAACTTTCTGACCGGGGCGTCGGCGACAGATACGCCAGCGGTCTGTACGTCGCTTCCGCAAGTTGCGCCGGGCCAGAACCGGCTGCAGAACGGGCTACAGATTTTCCCGGGCGGCGTGCCGATCTATCGGGGCGGACGCGTTGTCGGCGGCATCGGCGTGTCCGGCGACGGCATCGACCAGGATGACATGATCTCGTTCCTGGGAGCCCATAACGGCGGCGTGAGGGTTGGCGGTATCGGCAATGCGGCGACAGGCATCCGCGCAGACACGTTGATCGTTGGGCCTTCAGCGCCGGCCAGATTGCGCTATGTCGGGTGTCCGTTCGCGCCCTTCCTCGACACCAACGACCAGAATGCGTGTCAGGGGAAGTAGGCATGCGCAGGGCCCATCTCCTCGCGCTCAGCGCTGCCGCAGCCGCTATTACAGCGGGACAGGTCCAGGCCGCCCCGCGGGTGGGCGGCGTCCTGTCGATTGACGCTGTTTTCGAGGCCGACCATGGCGTTGCCGCCGGGCTGACCATCGACGATATACTGGAGACGGATCGGATTGCCTGTGCAGCGCCGGCTTCGCCCCCGGCAGCCGCCCGCGACGGCGGCGCTCAGGAGACGACGCATAGTGTCCCGCCGGAAACGGTCATCACGGCCCCGGTTCCAGCCGACGAGACGCCGCTGGAGGGGCGTCGCCGACCCGGGCGGGTCGAGACGTTCCCGGAGCGGATAGAGCAGACCAATCCCGGCGCGGTGCGCGCACCGCCGCCGGAGGCGTTCCCGCACGACGAAATTCCGCTCCCCGACCGCTGGCGGCTGGCTGGAGCTTTGGGGGTGTCCAAGCCGCGCTGGTTTGACCCCTACAACCAGAACTTCCTGAAGGGTGATATCCCGTTCAAGGGGTCTGAACACTGGTTCCTGGCAATCAACGCGATCTCCGACACGGTCATCGAACCGCGCAGTTTCCCGATCCCTGTCAGCGTCCAGACCACATCAAGGCCCGGCAGTCTGGATATCTTTGGCCGCGATTCCAGTCTGGTACTGGCACAGACCTTTATCGCCGGGGTTTCGGTGATCAAGGGATCGACAGCTTACAAGCCGCCGGAGCTGGAGTTCAGGCTCGCTCTGGCGTTTCAGGACAACTACGTCGACGTGCCTGAGAAGCGTGTGCTCTACGTCGAGCCCAGCAAGAAGACCCATCGCAACGACGCATTTGTCGGCGTGCAGGAAGCTTTCGTCGATTATCACCTGCGCGATGTCTCCGACCGCTACGATTTCGACAGCGTCCGCGTGGGTATTCAACCTTTCTCGACCGAATTCCGCGGCTTTCTGTTTCAGGACAATCAGTTGGGCGTGCGGTTTTTCGGAAACCGCGACAACAACCGCTTTCAGTACAATGTGGCGGCCTTCCGGCGCATCGAGAAGGATACGAATTCAGGCCTCAATGACCTGACCCAGGACTTGCGCAGGGACGATATTTTTCTGGCCAATGTCTATCGTCAGGATCTGCCCCTGCCGGGGATGACCTCGCAGTTGACCATCGTGCACAACCGTAATCGCGAACGGAACCAGATCCAGGTCGACCAGAACGGCTTCCCGGTGCGTCCGGCTCTGATCGGCAACCTGCGTGGCCGGAATTATGATGTGACCTACCTGGGCTACAACGCCGATGGACGTATTGGTCGGGTCAATCTGACGGCGTCCGCTTTCCTGGCCCTGGGGTCCGACCGCAACAGCATCTTCACGGACAAGAAGGCGAAAATCCGCAGCTATTTCGCCGCTGTCGAACCGTCAATGGACTTCAGCTGGGTCAGGGTACGTCTGTCCGGCCTCTATGCTTCAGGCGACGACGACCCCTACGACAACAAGGAGGGCGGGTTCGACGCGATCCAGGAGAATCCGCAGTTTGCCGGATCAGACACCAGCTACTGGATCCGCCAGACCATTCCGTTCGCCGGCGGCGGCCGAGCCATCGCCATCAATGGTCGTAACGGCATCCTGAACAGCCTGCGTTCGTCCAAGGACGAGGGCCAATCCAATTTCAACAACCCCGGCACCGTTGTGCTGGGCGGAGGCGCGGATTTCGATGTGACGCCGCAGCTGCGCATCACAACCAATCTCAACCATATCGCGTTCGCCAACACCTCCGTCGTGCAGGCGTTACGGCAGGAAGGTTCGATTCCGAAGGCTTTGGGTTGGGATGCGTCAATTTCGGCGATCTATCGTCCGCAGATGACCCAGAATCTGGTGTTCCGCGGATCCGTCGCGGCTTTCGAGCCCGGCAAGGGGTTCAAGGATTTGTTTTCGAACAGTCCGCGACATGATCGATACTATTCTGTGTTGCTGAATGCGATTCTCAGTTTCTAGGGCCAAGATGCTGAAATTCAGGGAAAAATTGCTGAAGCTGGGGGCGTTGTTGGCGCTGTCTATGCTCGCGCCCCTGTCTGTGAACGCTGCCGGCGGCGAAAAGCCTGTGCCCCGCGTCTATGTCGAGGCGCCGCATGCCCCGCTCAGCATGTCCGACGCCGACGTTGATCGGGCCAGTCAGGGATGCGTGTCCTGCCACACCGATTCTGACGCCAAGAGCATGCATGTCTCTCAGGCCGTGAAACTGGGATGCGTGTCCTGCCACGGTGGAGATGCCACCGCGATCCTTCCGACCGGCCTGACCAAAGGTTCGTCCCAATACGACGTCGTCCGTGACAAGGCTCACGTCCTGCCGCGCTATCCCAAGACCTGGCACTATCCGAGTTCCGCCAACCCGAAACAGAGCTACGCGTTGCTCAACAAGGAATCCCCTGCGTTCGTGCGGTTCGTTAATCCGTCGGACTATCGGGTGGCCCGACAGGCGTGCGGTGCCTGCCACATGGAACTGATCGAAAAGGCCGAACGATCGCTGATGGCGACGGGCGCGATGTTCTTCGGCGGGGCCTCCTACAACAACGGGATTCTGCCTTACAAAAACTACGTCATCGGTGAGGCTTACACGGCGCACGGCGAGCCCGCGCGCCTGCTGTCGCCTGGATCGCCACCCGGGACCGTGACGCCGGAACAGGCCAAGCGCGGTGCATTGCCGACACTTTACCCGCTGCCGACCTGGCAGGTGACGCCGCCCGGCGACATTTTCAGGGTCTTCGAGCGCGGCGGGCGCAACGTCAATACCCAGGTCGCGGAGGTGGGTTTGCCCAATGCGGCGGGCGCCATCCAGCGCCTTGAGGAGCCGGGCCGCCCGGATCTGAAGCAGTCGAACCGTGGGCCCGGCACCGGCCTTCGAGTGTCCATTCCGGTGCTCAATATCCACAAGACCCGCCTCAACGACCCCTTCACCTGGTTCATGGGCACCAATGACCAGCCGGGGGATTATCGTGCGTCGGGCTGCGCGTCGTGCCACGTGGTCTATGCCAACAACCGCCAACCGCATGCGAGCCTGACCTGGGCCAAGTATGGCCGCGACGGCAAGTCGGCGACCATCGACCCGACGATCAACAAGGACGAATCCGGCCATCCGATCCAGCACGCCTTTACGCGGTCGATCCCCACCGCCCAGTGCATGAACTGCCACATGCACCAGCCGAACATGTTCGTGAACACCTACCTTGGCTACACCATGTGGGACTATGAGGCCGACGCGCCATTCATGTGGCCCGAGCGTCAGAAGTACCCGACCGCCGAAGAAATCCGCCATGTACTGGACCGGAATCCGGAAGGCGCTGCGCCGCGCGGCCTATGGGGCGACCTGGACTTCCTGCGCAACGTATTTGATCTGAATGCAAAGCTGAAGGACACCCAGTTCGCCGACTATCACGGCCACGGCTGGAACTTCCGGGCGATCTTCAAGCGCGACCGCGAGGGTAACCTGCTGGACGCCAAGGGCGCGATCATAGCGAACGACGATCCCGAGAAGTTTGTCCGCAAGGACGCGCCTCAGTTCACGCCCGTCGGGCAGAACGCGCCGGGCAAGGCCGTCCACATGATGGATATCCACGCTGAAAAGGGGATGCAGTGCGCCGATTGCCACTTCAGCCAGGACAGCCACGGTTCCGGCTTGATCATGGGTGAGGTCGCCAATGCGGTCGAAATCCGCTGCAAGGACTGCCACGGGTCCTCGTCGGCCTATCCAACCCTGCGGACATCAGGTCCTGCGGCCGACCCCAAGGGCAACGACCTCAGCCTTCTACGCAATCCGGACGGCCAACGCCGGTTCGAGTGGGTGGAGCAGGAGGGTCGCCAGGTGCTGATCCAGCGCTCGTTGCTGGACCCCAAGCTGGAGTGGCGCATCCATCTGGTCAAAGACTCGGTTGATCGCACCAGCCCGGACTTCAATCCCAAGGCCGCCCGCGCCAAGCTGATGTCCAAGGTCAGCGAAAACGGCAGGCCGTTTGCCTGGGGTCCCGGCGTCGCCGCCGGCGACCGCGCCCACAATGACGACGAGATGGAGTGCTTCGCCTGTCACACAGCGTGGACGACGGCGTGCGCCGGCTGCCACCTGCCCATCGAGGCTAACTGGAAGTCAAAGACCCACAAGTTTGAGGAACAGGAGACCCGCAACTACGCGACCTATAATCCGCAGGTGGCGCGCGACGATATGTTCCAGCTGGGTCGCCACCAGACCTCCAAGGGCTCGACCATCGCGCCGGTGCGATCGTCGTCGGCGCTGGTGCTGTCGTCGACCAATGTGAACCGGGAGCGGATCTATTCGCAGCAGCCGCCGATCTCGGCGTCGGGCTTTTCCAGCCAGGCGTTTGCGCCGCACTTCCCCCATACCGTGCGGACGACCGAGACCAAGACCTGTTCGGACTGCCACGTTGCCGCTGCCAACGACAACAATGCGATCATGGCCCAGCTGCTGTTGCTGGGGACAAACTATGTGAATTTCGTCGGTCAGAATGCCTGGGTGGGGCTCGAGGGCGGGATCGAGGCGGTGCGGGTTTCGGAGTGGAGTGAGCCGCAGGCGGTGTTTGGATCCTATCTGCAACGCTACGCCTACCCGGATTTCTACAAAATGCACGTCGACCAGAATGGTCGGGAGCTGAAAACCTGGCGCCGCGGCAAGACCTTCGTGAAAGGCCTGAAAGGCGGCGAAGACGACGCCATCGAGGAGATTGCCAACACTGTCCACAAGACTGACGGTGCGGCCCGCTGTCTGCAATTGCGTGGCGAGTACATGTTCGTGGCGGAAGGGACGGGCGGCTTCCGCGTGTTCGACGTGGCCAGTATCGCCAACAAAGGCATCTCGCAGCGGATCATCTCCGCGCCGTTCTCGCCACTGGGCCAGGACAACCGCGTGTCCAGCAAGAACGCCACCTGCATGGCACTGCCGACCAATCAGAACATCGCCCCGCAGCGAAACGAACACATGCAGACCGTTCTGACGAAAGACGCCGTCACCGGCGGCGACGTCAGCCTGCTCAAGGCCAACCAGGAACAGATGTTCCTGCCGATCTACTCCTATGCCGTGATTACGGACTCAGAGGAGGGGTTGATCCTCGTCAACGTGAACACCCTGGCCGACGGCGATCCGCGCAACAACATGCTCAAGCGGGCCGTGACCTGGAACGCTGGCGGCGTGCTGAAGGGCGCACGACACCTCACGCTGGGTGGTCACTACGCCTATATCGCTGCAGACGCGGGCATGGTGGTGGTGGATCTGGCTGATCCGCTGAAGCCGAAATATGTGACCACCGTGAGCCTGCCGGACGTCCGCAGCTCGGCGCTACAGTTCCGCTATCTGTGGGTGACCACGGCGCGCGGTCTGGAAGTGCTGGACGTGACCAGGATGGAGCAGCCCAGGTTGGTCGAGGGCGCGACGATCCCGTTGGTTGACGCACGCCGGGTCTATGTGGCGCGCACCTACGCCTATGTAGCGGCCAAGAAGGACGGTCTGGTTATCGTCGACGTTACCCGCCCTGAGCAACCGCGGCTCCACCAGAAGTTTGACGCCGGCGGTCAGCTGAATGACGCCGAAGATGTGGTGGTGGGCTCGACGAATGCCTCTCTGTTTGCCTATGTCGCGGACGGCAGGAACGGCATGAAGGTTCTGCAACTCACCAGCCCGTCTAGCCAGCCCAACTTCTACGGCTTCTCGCCGGTGCCCAAACCCGAGCTGATCGCCTGGGCTAAAACGCCGTCTCCTGCCTTGGCTCTCTCCAAGGGTCTGGACCGCGACCGCGCCGTTGATGAAACTGGCGGACAGTTGGCGATCTTCGGCCGTCTGGGCTCACGGCCCTTCACCCGACCGGAAATGGAGCGCTTCTTCACCGACCGCTGGGGCCGCCCGTACCGCGTCATGGATGCGGTCGACATGGATGCCTGGATGGGGCCGCGCACCGTCCAGCAGGCGGGCAGGTAGAGGTATAGGCCGACAGAAGAGGTGCAATTGCGGCGCGCGTCAGGAATAGACTTCAGCGGGACTGTAGCCCCTGAACAGCAATCCAGGTTCGCCGCCTGGAAGCGCGACAGCTTCAAGTGGATACCGGTTCAAGCGCCCGTTGCGCTCCAACTGCATAAGAGGGCTCTAAGCCACGGTGTTCCAGGCATCCGCAGTATCGTCGGTGGTCGTCGTGTAGGCGGGGATCGGATGGGGCACGCCTTTGAGGTCGATCTCGCCCACTGAAACGACAGGTATGTCGCGTTTCGCCAGGCGCAGGGTGTCGCCACTGAACAGGATGCGGGTCGAGAAGGTCTTGTTGGCGGCTTCCAGCCGTGCTGCAACCACGACGACCTCGCCATAGGCCGTGTAATTGAACCGGCGCTCACCGCCGAAGTTCCCGACCAGACCTATGCCGGATGACAGACCCATGCGCGTGTATCCAAAGGAAATGCCCCGCGCGATCATCTTCTGGCGGATGGCCAGGGCATAGGTGTCGATCTCCCGCGCACAGGCGATGGCGCGGTCGGCATGATCCTCCGACGGCACAGGCGCGCCGAAGATCGCGATGATGCCGTCGCCGGTCATCTTGTCGATCATGGCCTCATGCTTCCAGAGCAGGTCGATGATACCGTCGAAGTATTCGTTGATGACCCCTTCAAAGGTCTCCAGATCCAGGCTGGCGACCAGGCTCG
>JANORH010000074.1:0-8262 GCA_031415215.1 Alphaproteobacteria bacterium
GGCGGCTCCGACGAACAGAAGGCGCTCTACCTGCCCAAGCTGGCGTCTTTCCAGTGGGCCGGAACCATGAACCTGACCGAGCCGCACTGTGGCACGGACCTGGGCCTGTTGCGCACCAAGGCGGTCCCGCAGGCTGACGGCACCTACAAGATCTCGGGCCAGAAAATCTGGATCTCGGGCGGCGAGCAGGACCTGACGGAAAACATCATCCATCTGGTGCTGGCCCGGATCGAAGGCGCGCCCGCCGGCACGCGCGGGATCAGCCTGTTCATCGTGCCGAAGTTCATTCCCGACGCCGACGGCAACCCCGGCGCACGCAACTCGGTGAACTGTCTGGGCCTCGAGGAAAAGATGGGCATCCACGGCAACGCCACCTGCGTGATCGCCCACGAGGAGGCCACCGGCTGGCTGATCGGTGAGGAGAACCGCGGCCTGGCCGTCATGTTCGTGATGATGAACGAGGCGCGGCTGGGGGTGGGTCTGCAGGGCATCGCCCAGGCCGAGGCCGCCTATCAGGCCGCCGCCGCCTTCGCCAAGGATCGGTTGCAGGGCCGCTCGCTGACCGGCCCAAAGAACCCCGACGGCCCCGCCGACCCGATCATCGTGCACCCGGATGTGCGCCGGATGCTGATGGAGGCCCGCGCCTTCATCGAGGGCGGCCGCGCGTTCATGGCCTGGACCTCGCTGCACGGCGACCTCAGCCATGCCAGCCCGGATGAAGCCGTGCGCCAGAAGGGCCGCGACTACATGGGCCTGATGACGCCGGTGGTGAAGGCGTTCCTGACCGACCGGGGTTTCAACGTCTGCTCCGATGCCATGCAGGTCCACGGCGGGTCCGGCTTCACCGAGCACTTCCCGGCCAGCCAGTACCTGCGCGACGTGCGGATCGCCCTGATTTACGAGGGCACCAACGGGGTACAAGCCCTTGATCTTGTTGGTAGAAAACTGGCCGTCGATGGGGGCCGCGGTGTGATGAGCTTCTTCGCCGAGCTGGATGCCTTCGTGGCCGAGAACCAGGCCGATGCTTCGATGGCCACCTTCCTCAACGGCTTGGTCAGCGCCAAGGCCGAACTGCAGGATGCCACCCTGTGGCTGATGCAGAACGGCCTGGCCAATCCCGACAATGCCGGTGCCGCATCGACTGACTACCTGCACCTCTTCGGCCTGACCGCGCTGGCCTATATGTGGGCCCTGCAGGCCAAGGCGGCGCTGGCCCGCATCGCCAGCGGCGACACTGACCCGTTCTACGAGACCAAGCTGACCATCGGCCGCTATTACATCCAGCGCATCCTACCCGAGACGGGTGGCCGCCTCGCCAAACTGAAGACCGGCTCGGAGCTCTTGATGAAACTTCCAGTAGAGGCTTTCTGATGGCTGACTATCGGGCCACCATCGAATGGGCGCTGAACGAGGGCGAAGACTTCGCCAAGGGCCGCTACAGCCGGGGCCATACCGTGACGTTTCAGGACCACGTCGTGCCCGCCACGGCGTCGGCTCATGTCGTGGGCAGCAGGTGGGCGGCACCCGGTGCCGTAGACCCCGAGCAAATGTTCGTTGCCGCGCTCAGCAACTGCCACATGCTGACCTTCCTGCATGTGGCGCGTTTGAAGGGCTTCGTCATCACCCGCTACCGGGACGAGGCCGTGGGCGTGATCGAAAAGACGGCTGAAGGTCGGATGGCCGTAACCCGCGTCACCCTGCATCCCCAAATCACCTACCAGGGTCCGCCACCCTCCGGGACCGAACGCGACACCCTGCATCATGAAGCCCACGAGGAATGCTTCATCGCCAACTCGGTGAAGACCGAGGTGGTGGTCGAAGAGGTAGCGGCCTGAGACACCCCTGACAGCGTCGACGCTCAAGCTTATTTGTGGAGCGACGGCATCCGAATACCACTTTGCGCGTTGGGTTACCGGACGGACTTCAAGTCAGGACCCAAACAAATGCGCAAGACCCTCGCCTACACGGCCCTCGCCGCTCTCATCGCGTTGCCGATGATCGCTGGTCCCACCGACGCGGATGCCTCGTGCCGCAGTCGCAAAGTCAACGGCACGCTCCTTGGTGGCGTTGGCGGTGCTCTGCTGGGCGGCGCGGTCACCCACGGTTCGACAGGCCCCATCGTCGGCGGTCTCGGCGGCGCGGTGATCGGCCACGAGATTGGACGCGGCGGCTGCGGCAAGCAGAACCGCACCTATTCCCAACGAACCCGCACCCGGTACGTTTCGGCACCCGCCGCCGCCCCGGCGCGCGCGGTCCGCAAGGTCTACTACGACCAGTACGGCAACCAGGTGGGCTCTGCTCCGGTGGAGTACCGGCGTTGATGCGCGCCCAGCTCACAGGCCTGTGCCTGACTGCCCTGGCGCTCGGTGCCTGTAGCGGCCAACCAGGCGTGATGGCGTCCAACAGCAAGATTTGCGTGGACTTCAAGCAGCCCAAGGCGGCCGCCCTGCCGGGCGTGTCCGCCGATGCCGCCGCCGTAGACGATTGCGTGCGGCGCTGGGCCTACAGCCTGGCACCGTCGCCCGATGACGCTGGAACTGTGGCAGAAGCGGCCTCGGCGGCCTGCAACACCCAGCTCTCCCGCTGGAACCAGCAGTCCCTGACCCAGCCCGGTACCGACGAAACCTCAACCAGCCTGATTACCGGCGAACCGACAACGGCGTTAGCGGAGCACAACAACTTCAGCCGCACCAGGGCCCTGTTCTATGTGGTCCAGGCCCGCGCCGGGACCTGCAGCCCGCCACCCGCCAAGGATGGCGGGCCGGAAGGAATTACCTGAGATTGACCACGAAGCCGGACGGTCAGCCCGGCTTCGTGGTTGAGCTTACAGCCCGTCGAACAGCGCCGTCGAAACGTACCGTTCGGCGAAGCTGGGGATGATGGCGACGATCAGCTTTCCGGCCATCTCCGGGCGGTTGGCGATCTCGAAAGCGGCGGTGATTGCGGCGCCCGACGATATCCCGCCGGGAATGCCTTCCTCGCGCGCCATCCTCCGGGCCATGGCAAAGCTGTCGTCGTTAGAGACCTGGACGATGTCGTCGATGACGCCGCGGTCCAGGATGCCCGGCACGAACCCCGCGCCGATGCCCTGAATTTTGTGTGGCGCAGGCGAGCCGCCGGACAATACCGGCGAGGCTTCCGGCTCCACGGCCACCATGCGGATCGACGGCTTGCGGGCCTTCAGGACCTGGCCGATGCCGGTGATGGTGCCGCCGGTGCCGACGCCGGAAATCACGGCGTCGACCTTGCCATCGGTGTCGTTCCAGATCTCTTCGGCGGTCGAGACCCGGTGGATCAGCGGATTGGCCGCGTTCTCGAATTGTTGCGGCATCACGGAATTGGGGGTGGCCTCGACGATCTCGCGGGCCCGGGCGACCGCACCGGCCATCCCTTTTTCCGCCGGCGTGAGCTCTAGCTGTGCACCGAGGATCAGCAGCATCTTGCGCCGCTCCATCGACATGCTTTCGGGCATGACCAGGGTGCATTTGTAGCCCTTGGCGGCACAGACGAAGGCGAGCGCGATGCCGGTGTTGCCCGATGTTGGCTCTACAACGCGACCGCCCGGCTTCAGCAGGCCCAGGGCCTCCAGGCTCTCGACCATCGACACCCCGATCCGGTCCTTTACGGAGGCCAGCGGATTGAAGAACTCCAGCTTGGCCACCACCTCGCCTTTGGGCTTCAGCGCCGCCATCAGGTGCGGCAGGCGCACCAGGGGCGTGTCGCCGATGAGGTCCAGGATCGAGTCATAGATCTTGCCCCGACCCGTTCGGCGATAGCGTGCGGCGTCGTAGGGAGTGTTGGCGGTCGTCACGTCATAGACCTCGTGCTTTAGGGTCGGTTCAGCCCGCAAACCTAAGCCTTCCGGAGCGGATTGGAAGCGTTCAGCCGTGGCGCCGCCGATAGATTTACTCAGCCGCCATGGCCGAGGCAGGGCCTAGCAACGGCTCCAGAAGTTCCTGGGCCAGCCAGCGCACGACCGGAACCGCGACGCCGTCTCCGGCCACATGCAGGGCGGCCGTAGATGTGTCGGGTAGTCGGTAGGTCTCCGGCAGGCCCATCAGGCGCGCGGCTTCGCGCGGCGTCAGCAGGCGGCTGCGAACCTGCCCGTCCTCGACCACCACGATGGCTTGCCGCGATGACCCGCCGCGCGGGGTGCGCAGGCAACCGGCCAGACCATCGAAGCGTACCTCGGCGCGCTGCCTAGATTTTCCGTTCTCGATCCGGGTACGGCGGAACACCGCGCCGACTGCCGGGCCGGATCGCGCCGCCAGCCGGGTGCGATGCAGAGGCCCCATCAGCTCGACGAGGTGCTGCGTCTTCTCGGAGCTGTGCCAGGTCACCGCGTCATCCGGTTCCAGCAAGGCCGCCAGATCGGTGTTGCGGGCGGGTGGCGAAGCCAGCCGCCACCAGACCCAGTGCGCAGCGATGGCGGCCGGCAGTCCGGCCTGTGCCACGCGAACGCCACGCGTATGAAAGGGGCTGTCACCCGTCAGGTGCGATGGTACCTCGCGAGCCGCCACCACAAAGACCCGTGGGCGCGATTGCGGCAGCATCGTCGCTGCGTCGATCTCGAGCGCCCCAAACTGATAGCCCCGCGCCGCCAGCGCCGCCCCCAACGCCGCGAAATCCACCCCGCCGTTCGAGGTCAGCATTCCGGTGACATTCTCGATGACGATCAGCCGTGGCGCGCGCCCCACATCATCCAGCGCTTCCATCAACTGCCAGAACCCGAGGAAGGCCGAGGACCGGCTGCCCGTCAGTCCAGCGCGAGACCCGGCGAGGCTGAAATCCTGACAGGGGCTGGACGCCCAGGCCAGATCGGCGCAGCCGGGCAGGTCGTCCGGCAACAATTTCCAGACATCGCCCTCATGGAAATGGTCCGTCGCTTCCGCAAAGTTCGCCCGATAGGTCGCCGCCTTCACGGGATCAAAGTCGTTGGCGAACGCGCAGGTCCAACCGGCCCCCAACCCAATCCGGGCCATCCCGCCGCCGGCGAAGAATTCATAGAAGGTGAGGGGTCGCGTCACGGTGCAAAAGACTAGCGTGATTTGCGCGGCGCATCGCCCTTGACGTCTTCAAACCAGGATGCCCCATCTGGACACCACCTCCTCACACGCCTAGAAGCCCGCGCTTTCCTGAGCGCGGTGTCCGATCCGCCCGCCAGGCGACTGAAGGACGACCATGGCCCCCCGCAAACCTGACAAGCCCCGCGAACCCGCCGGCCCGTCGCAGCGCCAGCTGCGCGCTGGCGAGTTGGTGCGCCACGCGCTCGTCGACATCTTTCGCGAGGTGACCATCAACGACACCGTACTGGCGGGCGTATCCGTCACCGTGGCCGAGGTGCGGATGGGGCCGGATCTGCGGCATGCCACAGTGTTTGTCGAACCGCTGGGCGGGGAGAACTATGAAGCGGTGACCAAGGCGCTCAATCGCCACAAGAGTTTTATCCGTGGCCATCTGGGGCGCGGCATCGAAATGCGCTTCACACCGGAACTGTATTTCCGCCACGACGACAGCTTCCTGGAGAGCGAGCGCATCGCCAAGCTTTTTGATGACCCCAAGGTCCGTCAGGACCTGACGCCCGATGAACCGTCCGGCAGCTGGAAAGACGCCGACTGATGGGTCGCAGGCGCAAGGGCCAGGCGATCTCGGGCTGGGTGAACCTCGACAAGGCCTATGATCTGGGCTCGACCAATGCGGTCAGCCGGGTGCGGTGGCTATTTGATGCCCAGAAGGCAGGGCATGCCGGTACGCTGGACCCGCTGGCCACCGGCATCCTGCCCATCGCGCTGGGCGAGGCAACCAAGACCGTTCCGTTCCTCGTGGATGCAGACAAGGCCTACCGTTTCACCATCGCCTGGGGGCGCACGACCACGACGCTCGACCGCGAGGGCGAGGTCGTCGCTCAGTCGGATGTGCGGCCGAGCCCGGCGGAGGTCGAGGCGGCGCTGCCGCAGTTCGTCGGCGAGATTGACCAAGTGCCGCCGATCTATTCGGCCATCAAGATCGACGGCGAGCGCGCCTATGATCTGGCTCGCGCCGGTGAGGTGGTCGAGATGGAATCACGCAAGGTCACAGTGCACGCGGCGCGCATCTCGGAGCTTCAAAGCGAGCCGGGCGATCCCGATCACATCACGCTGGAGATCGAGTGCGGCAAGGGCACCTATGTGCGCGCCATCGTCCGCGATCTGGCCGAAACCCTGGGCGCTTGTGGCCATGTCAGCGACCTGCGGCGTACCCGCGTGGGGCGGTTCACCGAGGAAAACGCGGTGACACTGGAATTGCTTGAGAAATTAGAGTATGAGGCCCGCCAGTCGGAGGCACTGCTTCCGGTCGAGACCGCGCTGGACGACATCCCGGCGCTGGCCGTGACCGATGAAGACGCCTTCCGGCTGAAGCAGGGACGATCCATCGTTCTCATTCCCCGACAGGTGGAATCGGTCAAGGCCAGGCTAAAGCCGGGCTCACGAACCGTTTCGGCGACATCGGGTGGGTCGGTGGTGGCGCTCTGCGAGATGCGTGCGGGACGGCTCGAACCCTCGCGTGTCTTCAACCTTTGAAGAGCGGAGAAACCCGATGTCGATCACGACAGAGCGTAAAGCTGAAGTCATCAAAACCCATGCCCGCGGCGAAGCGGACACGGGCAGCGCCGAAGTTCAGGTGGCGATCATGTCCGAAAGGATCGCGAACCTCACCGAACACTTCAAAATGCACAAGAAGGACAACCACTCGCGTCGCGGCCTGCTCAAGATGGTCTCGGCTCGCCGGTCGCTCCTGGACCACCTGAAAAAGTCCGATGTGGACCGCTATCAGAAGCTGATCGAGACCCTCGGCCTGCGCCGTTAAGGTCTGATCTGCGAACCGCTCCCTGGCTCTGCGGCCAGGCGGGCGGGTTCTTTTTCGCCGCTCCCCGCGACAGGCCGGTGGATCGATGCGGCGCAGGGCCCAGTACGGGCCCTTTCATACGCCGAGGGAAGTCCCTCAACCCGCCTGTTCATTGGAGAGGATTCGGAAAGTCCGATCGCTGTCCGCGCCCGCCGGGAATACGCCCGGGGGCTGAGAAAGAAGCAAAATGTTCGAAATCAGACGCAAGACCATCGAGTGGGGCGGCAAGACCCTCACGCTCGAAACCGGCCGCATGGCCCGTCAGGCTGACGGCGCTGTTCTGGCCACCTACGGCGAGACCATGGTGCTCGCTACTGCTGTATTCGCCAAGAGCGCGAAACCTGGCCAGGATTTCTTCCCCCTGACCGTGAACTATCAGGAAAAATTCTACGCCGCCGGCAAGATTCCCGGCAGCTTCCCGCGCCGCGAAGGGGCACCCAGCCAGAAAGAAACCCTGACCAGCCGCCTGATCGACCGTCCGATCCGCCCGCTGTTCGTCAAGGGCTTCAAGAACGAAGTTCAGGTCGTCACCACGGTGCTGGCCCACGACCTGGAAAACGACCCCGACATCGTTGCCCTGGTGGCCGCTTCCGCCGCCCTGGTGATCTCCGGCGCCCCGTTCATGGGCCCGATCGGCGGCGCCCGCGTGGGCTTCGTCGATGGTGAGTATATCCTCAACCCGACGCTGGACCAGATGAAGGAAAGCCGGATGGACCTGGTGGTCGCCGGCACCGACGACGCCGTGATGATGGTCGAGTCCGAGATTCAGGAAATGACCGAGGACGAAGTGCTGAAGGGGGTGATGTTCGCCCACGCCGGCATGCAACCCGTCATCCAGGCGATCATCGAACTGGCCGAACACTCCGCCAAGGAGCCCTTTGACTTTGCACCGGACGACACCGACGCCATCAAGGCCGACGTCAAGAAGCTGATCGGCAAGGATCTGGCCACGGCCTACAAGATAGTCGCCAAAGGTCAGCGCCAGGACGCGGTCGGCAAGGCCAAGGCCAAGGCGACCGAAAGGTTCGCCAAGTCCGACGCCAACCCGGGCGGCATAGGTGCCGACAAGCTGGGCGGCGTGTTCAAGGAACTGGAAGCCGACGTCGTTCGCCGCAATATTCTGGACACCGGCATCCGCATCGACGGCCGCAAGGTCGGCCAGGTGCGCCAGATCGTCGGCGAAGTGGGCGTCCTGCCCCGGGCCCACGGCTCGGCGCTGTTCACCCGCGGTGAGACCCAGGCTCTGGTGATCGCCACCCTGGGCACCGGCGACGACGAGCAGATGATCGACGCGCTGGAAGGCAAGTATTACGAAAAGTTCATGCTGCACTACAACTTCCCCCCCTTTTCGGTGGGCGAAACGGGCCGCATGGGCGC
>JANORH010000075.1:0-4564 GCA_031415215.1 Alphaproteobacteria bacterium
CGACATCCTCCATCACGCCATCGGTAGCCACAATCCACGAACCAACGCTGACCATTTCCCCGTAGGCACGCAACTCTGCCAAAACATGGGCCTTCGAGTGGTTGGAGTCGAGGACGACCAGTGTCGTGTCTGTCGGCGCCAGTTGGCGACGTATCTGATCCAGCACAGACTCATCGACCGATGAACCTTCAACGAGCTCGATCCGCTTTTTCATGCGATGGGCTTCAATGGCCGCCCGATTGCGCGGACGAATCTCGATGTCCACTCCAATTACCCGGCCCTTGTCCATGGCCTCGAAGAGCGAGGCATAGAAGATCAACGAGCCACCATGGGCGACCCCGGTCTCAATCAAAACATCCGGCTGTACGGCGTAGATGACTTCCTGCAGCCGGATCATATCGTCGGGAAGCTGGATGATGGGGCGACCCATCCAGCTGAAACTGTAAACGTACTTTGAGTCCCAGGTTGCTCGCACCCAGGCCCTGGCAGCGGCAGCAAAACCTTCTGGGCTTGATAAACTGTGCCGAATCTCGGTTTCGCCGTCGCGCACGATTACTTCGCCAGAAATTTCGTCAATTACTGTGAGCACGTCGCGGTCCTGCAAAAAGGCTATAGGCTTGCTTTTGGACATCTTATAGATTTTCCATGCCTTGAGGGAACCGTTTTGCCATCAGCCAATCGATCCAGCGCCAACGGAAATGAGTAGCCCACCCCACGTAGATTTCCTGATCATCGGCACCCAGAAGGGCGGGACCACGGCGTTGTTCGACTATCTGGGCGATCACCCGGACATAGCGCTGGCGGACGAGAAGGAGCTGCATTTCTTCGACGACGAGACGCGGGACTGGGCCAGCCCGGACTATGGCGCGTATCACGCCCATTTCCCTGTGCCCAATGGCCGACCGTGCGGCGAGGCTACGCCGATCTATTGCTACTGGCCAGACAGCCTGGAACGGATCGCGGCTTACAACCCAGCCATGAAGCTGATTCTGGTCCTGCGCGACCCGGTGGACAGGGCGTGGTCGGGCTGGCGCATGGAGTACGCCCGTGGGTCCGAGACCCGCCCCTTTGCCTGGTGCATCCGGGAGGGCCGTCAGCGGTTGTTCGACGCCGCGCCCTGGGGTCATCACCGCGAGCTCTCGTATGTGGAGCGGGGGTTTTACGGCGAGCAGGTGGAGCGGCTGTATGGCTTGTTCCCGCGCGAACAGGTGCTGGTTCTGAGATCTGACGACTTGCGCCGCGACCCCACGGGGCCGTTGGGCGCGGCGCGCGGGTTTCTCGGACTGGCGCCGGTTCCGTCCCCGACACCGCGCGAGGTGCATGTCGGGCACGAGATGGTCTATCCCTCCAAGTTGACCGACGAGGATGTGGCCTACCTGCGAGCGCTCTACGCCTCTGATGACCTCCGGTTGCAGGAGTTGACGGGGATCAGTTTTGGCGGTGCCGCAATTTCGTCCTGAGGGTCCAGCAGGGTTCGGGAATGATGGGAAACCTTGCACTCCTTGGCCTGATGGCCTTCACCGCGCTCGGATTGTCCGCGGCAGGGCACGCCGCGCCCGAGCCACCTCGGCTGGGTTTTCCGCTGGCCTGCTTGGTGGGGCAGACCTGTGAGATCCAGCACTATGTGGATCGCGATGCCGGGCCCGAGGTCCGCGACTATCGATGTGGCGCGCAAACCTATGAGGGGCACAACGGGATCGACATCCGCCTGCTGGACATGGCGGCACAGCGTCGAGGTGTTGATGTGCTGGCCGCCGCCGGCGGCAAGGTGGCGCGTGTGCGGGATGGTGTCGCGGACATCTCTGTCCGCGCATCGGGCGCAGCCTCGGCAGTCAATCAAGAATGCGGGAACGGTGTCGTTATTGACCATGGCGACGGCTGGGAGACCCAGTATTGCCACATGGCGCGGGGCAGTCTGAGGGTTAAGTTGCGCGATGTGGTGGCGGCCGGGGCCCCCATCGGGTGGGTGGGTCTTTCCGGCAACACGGAGTATCCACACCTGCACATAACGGTCCGCCACAACACCGTAGCGGTGGATCCCTTCGTGCCGATCGGTGGACAGGGCTGCGCGGCCCAGGAGGATATGTGGACGCCGGCCGCCCGGATGGCGATGACCTACAGGCTGGGCACGGTGCTGAATGCCGGCTTTGCCGCTGGTCCTGTCACAGGCGAGCAAGTGGAGGCAGGAGGTATCGCGGTGCCGGGTCGCTCGGCGCCTTACATCGTTGCCTATGTCCGCAGCATCGGACTGCAGGCTGGTGACGAGATTGAGCTGGACCTCAAGGGACCAGACGGGGCCAGCCTCGCGCGCAGCCGGGCACCGCCCCTGGATCGTTGGAAGGCGCAATTGGTGACATTTGTGGGCAAGAAGACGCCCGCAGCTGGCTGGCCTGCCGGGGCCTATTCGGCTGACTATAGGGTCTGGCGGCAGGGTAGCGTGGCCGTCAGCCGGCGGTTTGAGATCCGGCTGGCCAAGAGCTCTGAATAGGCCATTCACCCAGTTCCCAATCCGCAAGCCGTCGATGGGCCGGGTAGGGAGCGCAGTTGACCTTGGGATGGACAGACCTGTTCAGCACGGACGGTCGGAGCGACTGCTCATCAGTCACCCTTCAGCCGAGACGCAATGAATACGGACCGCGTCGTGTCCCCGGTGGTCATGTTGGACGCACCGAGATGTACTACGCCGTAGGTCTGGCGCTTTTAGCGCCTCAGACCGGGCGCTGGGCCGCAGACTTGGATGGTCTGCATGCTCTGGGCTTGTCTGAGCGGGAGGGTCGGTAGACGTCCTGCCAGGATATTGGCGGCCATCTGACCCGGAGTTCCATGTGTCGCAGGACTATCGCTTGCCTACAGACCCTGACGGCTTCAATGGTCGAGAACCTGCAAATCGTCAGCGTTGAGGCCCCGTGACAGTACCGACAAATGCTGCAATCCGTGCGCATGCTGATGGCTATGACATGGCCAAGCCGGCCCTGATGGGTCGCCAGGCGGCGGGAAACGGTTTCCTTCGCGCTGCCGTGAAGGCCCGAGGCGATCAACCGGTGCGGGGGTTTGCGCCCAATGCCTCAACCGCCGCCGGCTTCGAGGCTATCGTCAAGTTAATCGATCCCTCTGCGCCTTTTGAGTGGATTAGTACGGCTCAGCCCGAGAAACTCGGCAAGGCGGGGGTGCTCTATCTGGCGGACAGCACGCTGGCGACCCATGCGCGGGCGCGGCTGCGATCCGGCACCGCAGCCTATTCTCTCTGCGGCGTCACGCATACGACCGCGAGCCAGGGCGCGATGACCGAGATTGCGGGACTGCTACAGCAGCCAGTCATGCCCTGGGACGCTCTGGTCTGCACCTCCAGCGCGGTGGTGGAGACCGTTCGCAAGGTGCACGAGGCTGAGGCCGACTATCTGCGCTGGCGTCTCGGCTCGGAGCTCAGGATCGATGGCCCGCAGTTGCCGATCATTCCGCTTGGGGTTCATTGCAAGGATTTTGAGTTTTCAGTGGACCAGCGCGAGAGCGCGCGATTGGCGCTGCAACTCGGTGCAGACGAGGTTGCCGCGCTGTTTGTCGGCAGGCTGGTGTTTCACGCCAAGGCGCACCCCTTCGCCATGTTCCGAGGCCTGCAAATGGCTGCCGAGCGGACCGGCAAAAAGGTCGCACTGATTCTTTGCGGCTGGACGCCCAGTGAGGGCATCACCGAGGCGTTTCGCTCGGGGGCGGCGCAGTTCGCGCCTGACGTTCGGCTGATCTTCGTGGAGGGGCGCGATCCTCCACAGCGGGACAACGCCTGGGCCGCAGCGGATATCTTTCTGTCGCTCGCTGACAATATTCAGGAGACCTTCGGCTTGACGCCGATTGAAGGTATGGCTGCGGGCCTGCCAGTCGTGGTGACCGATTGGAACGGCTACAAGGACACCGTTCGCGATGGCGTGGATGGGTTCCGCATCGCGACCCTGGCACCGGAACCCGGCATGGGCCTGCCGATCGCTGCGGCTCACGAGATCGGGACGTTGAACTATGATCGCTATTGCTGGGCCGTGGCGGCCACGACGGCGATCGACCTAGGGCATCTGACAGACGCCCTGGCCGTGCTGATCGAAAGTCCGGCGGTGCGTCGGTTGATGGGCGATGCGGGACGCAAACGGGCGCGGACGGACTACGGCTGGCACGGTGTCTATCGCCAGTACCAAGCCCTTTGGGCAGACCTGAACGCCAGGCGTCTGTCCGCTGTGTCCGACGCCGACTGGCGGGCGCGGCTGGCGGCGACGCCCCTAGCCCTGTCTACAAACCTCGACCCCTATGACGCGTTCGCCCATTATCCGACCCACCGGATCGGTGGGGCAAGCAAGGTGGGTCTGGCTGTGGGCGCAGACATGGCCCGGCTGGAGGCCTGCCTGGCGCATCCGTTGTTCGGCGGTCTTCCGAGCCCCGGCGAGACTCTGATCCAGGTTTTCGGGATGATCAGGACGACGCCCCAGTCGCTTCGAGAGCTTTCGAAAGCGGACGCCCTCTCACCGGCGGCGTTGGCGCGCGCGGTCGGCCAACTCGCGAAAATGGGGCTGATCGAGGTTCG
>JANORH010000076.1:0-2190 GCA_031415215.1 Alphaproteobacteria bacterium
AATACGACCTTGAATTCGGACCAGTCCATGCCGTCCGCGAGGTCCTGATCAAACCGCTCCAGTCGCCTGCCAAGCTCGGTCTGCTGGGCCGGGGTCAGTGGCAGGTCAACACCGCCCAGACTGTCCCAGAGGTCGCCGATCAGCGCCAGTCGCTCGGGCGGGCTCAGGCGTGAGATTTCATCGGGAGTGAGAATACCCATCCGTCAATTCTGATGCGGCCCGGCGACGAATGCAACGCCTGGCGCGCGGCCTCTCGCCCGCGAAAGCGTGGTCAACGTCGCGTTTCGCGATGTGTGGAAGGCGTATCAGGTCGGCGAGGTTTACGCCGTGCCCGGATTGGAGTGAACCCCTGGAGTGAGACAGGGAAACAAGGGACAGTTCTCGACGAGGAGAACAGATGTCGTGGATCATGACGGAGAGACGCACGTTCAGCCGTGAGTTCAAGCTGGGGGTGATTGAGCGGCTGGAGGCTAGCCATGAGTGATTTGCTGCGGAGCCTGACTGAGGTCGTAGTCGCCATCCTCATGTTCTGCGGCTGCGTCGCACTCTTTCAGGACCGATGGAGCCTCTCGCGGCGGCGGCGCTTAGGCGCTCTCGCGCTGGTTATGCTCCTGGGGTCTGCAATTATCTTCATCATCAATCACTGATCTCAAACTGAGGCACCATTCGGAAGAAATGAGAACATTTCATGAACATTGGCTTGGATCCCGACGGATGACTATGAGCGGCGACACCATGTGGCTTCTTCTCGTGGCTGTGGCGTTTGCCGCCGCCGGCGCGATCATCGTTTGGCGAGGCTACTTCGAGATGCCGTTCTACGGTCGCATTGATCGGGCCGACGACCCCGGTTCAGTTTGGGTAATCGCCATATTCTGCTGGGGTCTCAGCGTGGTGCTGGCACTGTTCGCACTCGCCTGAGGGCTACCCCCCGAAATCAAAACAACTCTCACCTCCCCCGCGTAGCGGCGGGAGGGGGACCGCGCCCCGGAGAGGGCGGGGTGGAGGGGGCAAGCGGCGCGCTCCGCCGTTCGTCTGCCAACCTCAAAATACCATCCGCAACCCTACCCGGATCCCGGAAAACCTCGGATGCCGGCACGCGCAGCACCGCCACACCCTGTCGCCGAAGCCAGTGATCCCGGGCCTCGTCCCGATCTCGCGTCGTCTCATCCCAGTGCGAGGACCCATCGACCTCAACGGCCAGCCTTGCCGAGGGGCAATAGAAATCGACGATGATGGAACCGATCGGATGCTGCCGCCGAAACGTCGGCTTGTCCGGACTTCGGCCTCGCAGGCGGGTCCATAGCAAGACTTCGGGTGGGCTCATGGATTTTCGCATCGCCCGCGCGCGGGTGGCGATCAGGGTGGTATTTCGCATGGCGTGACTCGCGGCTTGCCCCCTCCACCACGCCCTCTTCGGGGCGCGGTCCCCCTCCCGCCACTTCGTGGGGGAGGGGAGAACAAGACAAGAACAAAAATATCGGCCGCGGTCAACTTCTGGCGCCTCCACCCCCGCCAGCGTATGACCACACCACCGGGGGCAGAACACACACATGGCATCCAGCATCCTCCTCCAGCTCCAGGGCCTGATCGGCATCGCCCTGATCACCCTCACGGCCTGGGCCCTCTCCGAAGACCGGCGCAACCGCCCCACCGCCCTCTGGATCCTCGGCGCCATCGCCCTGCAGATCGCCATCGCGCTGATCGTGGTCCGCGTGCCCTTCGTGTGGTCCATCATCGGCCTGGCCAACCACGCCGTGGCCGCCATCGAGCAGGCCTCGCTAGTCGGCTCCAGCTACATGTTCGGCTACACCGGCGGCGGGCCGCTGCCGTTTGAGCTGAAGCCGGGCGTGGCGCCGCCCCTGATCATCGCCTTCCAGTTCTTGCCGCTGATCATCGTCTATTCGGCGCTGGCGGCGCTGATGTGGCACTGGGGCGTGCTGTCGCGGATCGTCCAGGGCCTGTCCTGGGCGCTGCGCCGCACGCTGGGTGTCAGCGGCGTGGTGGGCCTCAGCGCCGGGGCGAATATCTTCTTAGGGGTCGTGGAATCGCCGCTGGTGGTGCGGGCCTATTTCGAGCGGATGAGCCGGTCCGAGCTGTTCGCCGTCATGGTGCTGGCCATGTCCAACATCTCGGGCGTGCTGCTGGTGCTCTACGCCCAGACCCTGTCAAAGAGCGTGCCGGACGCGGTCG
>JANORH010000077.1:0-2876 GCA_031415215.1 Alphaproteobacteria bacterium
GACCGCTGAGGGTCCCAAGCCCGTCCAGACCGGCGAGTTCTTCGCGGGCAAGACCGTGGCGCTGTTCGCGCTGCCGGGCGCGTTCACCCCCACCTGCTCGGCCAAGCACCTGCCGGGCTTCAAGCAACTGGCGCCCGAACTCAAGGCCAAGGGTGTCGACACCATTGCCTGCCTTTCGGTCAACGATGCCTTCGTGATGAAGGCCTGGGGCGAAGACCAGGCGGTCGGCGACGACATCATGATGCTGGGCGACGGCAACGGCGACTTCACCACGGCCATCGGCCTGGAAATGGACGGCTCCAAATTCGGCATGGGCAAGCGCTCGCAGCGCTACTCCATGATCGTCAAGGACGGCGTCGTGGCCGAGTTGAATGTCGAGCAGGGCGGCGAATTCCGCGTCTCGGCCGCCGACTATCTGCTGGCCCAGCTGTAGCGATGGCGCGCGCGGGCCTCAGCCTCCTGGCCACCATGGTCATGGCGCTGATGCCCGCGGTGTCTGTGGCAAAAGGTCCCCGCGCCGCCAGCGACGAATACAAGAAGAGCTGGGGCCTTGAAGCCATCGGCGCGAGGTCGGCCTACGACGCTGGCCTCACCGGTAAGGGCGTCACCGTCGCCATGGTCGACTGCGGCATCGCCAAGGCCCAGAGCGACGTGATGCGCAACGTGTCGCGGCGTTCGAAAGACGTCGTCGAGGGTCGGGCCATGCCGGTGATGGACCGCCACGGCTCCTACATGGCCGGGCCGCTGGCCTCGGCGCTGAACGGGCGCGGCATGGTGGGCGTGGCGTACAACGCCACGCTGCTGGCGGTGCGGGCAGATATCGACGGCGGCTTGTTTGGCTCCTGCGCGTTCAAGCCAATCGATCTGGCGCGTGCGCTCGACTATGCCGCCGCCCAGAAAGCCCGGATTGTGGTGCTGCCGCTACAAGGGCGAAAGCCGATGGGCGCGCCCTTCGAAGACGCCCTCGAACGGTTGGTCCAGAGCGGGGCAGTGGTTGTCATCGCGGCGGGCAACCGCAATGGCCGCGAGCCCAGCTGGCCGGCGCGCTACGCCGCCGACCCACGCTATGCCGGTTCGATCGTGGTGGCCGGGGCTACCGGCTACTACGGTGCGATCACCGCCTGGTCCAACAAGGCCGGGTCCATAAAGCCCTGGTACATCGCTGCACCCGGCGAGTGGGTGCTGACCGACTGCCAGGCCAAATGCCGGCTGGTCTCGGGCACTTCGTTCTCGACGTCGTACGTCGCGGGCGGCATGGCGTTGATGATGGAAGCCTGGCCGCAGCTGACCGGCCAACAGGTCGCCGCCCGTATCCTGAATCTGGCCCGCGATGCCGGCGACACCGGTGTGGACGATGTCTACGGGCGCGGAATACTGGACCTCAGTCAGGCCTTCAAAGCGGGCTGAGGTCGCCCAACTCCGTCATCTATTTCTAGAATCAGAGGCATTGGCGTGGCTAACCGAAGGCTCGGCTGAGATAGCGTGATCCGACCTCACCAAAGCGCCAGGCCACATCTTTGGCCTTGCTGATGCCGATGCGCGGCCCCGACATCACGCCGACCGGTGCTCCGGGCGTAAGGGCAAACGGCACCGCGTCCAGCGCCTGGCCATCGTGATCGCGGCTAACCGCCAGTGCCTGACAGAGTTTGCCAGGACCCGAACACAGGGCGCGCAGATCGCTCGGACCACGCCGAGCCAGCATCACCCCAAGGCCCTGGGTCGGTTCCAGCGCCCGAATCAGCACGGCGCTGCCGGGGAACTCGCCGCAGACCACGTTCAGACACCAGTGGACGCCGTACGAGCGATAGACATAGGCGCGGCCCAGCGACCCGAACATCGCGGCGTTGCGGTCGGTGCGTCCGTTGAAGCTGTGCGAGGCCGGGTCTTCGTGATGATAGGCCTCGGTCTCGACGATCCGCCCGCCGACGCCGTCGACGAAAACGCTCCAGCCGATCAGGTCGCGTGCCACTTCGACAGGGTGGCGCGCCCAGAAACCTTGACGGATCGTCCGTAACCGTCCGGAATGTGGCTCAACAACAGAAACCATCCGGGAAACATGCGCCATGGCATACGTCGAAGGCCAGACCGTCCACGACGCCGACAGCCACGTCATGGAGCTGCCGGGCGCGATCAATCCCTATATCGACCCAAAATTCCGGGCGGAATTTGTCGAAAAGACCGCGCCGGCCAAGGAGGGACTACTGGAATGGTTCGCCAAGGCCGCCGCCCAGCATGACGATCCGGAGTTCAAGGCCGGTGCCGAGGCCAACATCCTTCTGCGCAAGAACCACGCGGCGCTGGGGGCCTTCCGCAATCAGGATCGCGGCGCCGCGCTGGATCATCTGGGCTTCACCTCGCAGCTGGTCTTCACCACCGCCTGCCTCTCCAACTTCGGCCTGGAGCAAAAGGGTGAGGTCGAACTCGCCGTCGAGGCCGCCCGCGCCCACAACCGCATGATGACCGAGTTCTGTTCGGTGGACCGCCGCCTGCTGGCCACTGGCTATGTGCCGTTGATCGACCGCGCGCGTGCGCCTGAGATCGCTCGCGAGGCCCTGCGCCTCGGGGCCAAGGCGTTGGTGGTACCATCACGCCATCCGCCCGGCTTCTCGCCCAGCCATCGCGAGCTGGACCCCCTGTGGGCTGTGGCCGAGGAGGCTGGCGTGCCGATCCTTTTCCACGTCGGCGGCGAGGAGAAAATGCACAAGGACTATCTGGAAAACGGCCTGCCGTTCGTGAAGGACTTCCATGGTGGCGATGAGAACTTCACCTCGCTCTCCTTCATGTCGATCCCGCTCAGCGTCTGGCAGACCGTGTCGGCTCTGGTGATCGACGGCGTCTTCGACCGCTTCCCGCGCCTGAAGTTCGGGGCCATCGAA
>JANORH010000078.1:0-2080 GCA_031415215.1 Alphaproteobacteria bacterium
GGACGAGGCTGACGCGGACCGACCGCCTCATAGTAGGAGTTGAAAAGGTAGCCGAACTTTGGATCGAAGACCCGATAGCCCTCAAGATTGTGAACCAGCAGAAAGGTTTCGAAGAACCAGGTGGTGTGCGCCAGATGCCACTTGGTGGGACTGGCGTCGGGCATGGATTGGGCAGCCATATCCTCCGGCGTCAGTGACCGGGTCAGGGTCTCGGTCGAACGGCGAACGGTCTGGTAGCGTACGAGCAGGTCGTGCGGTTCTGCTGGCGATGCCACCGCGCGAAGACGTTCAATGGTCGGTCCGGTCTCGCGCATCGAAGTCTTCCCTCAGCCGGTCGCATCATGGATTTCGTCGAGGACCTAATTGGGGCCTTCGGAACGAAACCGCAACGCTTTCACCCATATAAAGGTTGCATCGATGGCCGCCGCACGCGCTCAGCCTCTACTTCGCAGCCTCAGGATAGACAACCGGCAGGACCAGCGCCGTCGGGTGAGCTGCGTCCATGTAGATCGTGTTGACCGCCACCCGCGAGGCGGACTTTCCCCCCGGCCCCTCGCCGGTATTGGGGTTCACTTCGAACCGGGGGGCGTTTGACGACGTTACATGTACCGCGATCCGATGACCCTTCTCGAAGGTGATGGCGGTGGGCCAGAGGTCGATGGTCAACTTTTCCGGCGCGCCGGGGGTCATCGGCTTGATCTGGTCCGGCATGCGACCGTTGCGGAACCGGGTGCGGATCGGGGCATCCAGCACAAGGGCTTCGTAGCCGTCCGGATAGACATCGACCAACTTGGCCACAAAGTCAGTGTCGAGACCGTCGGTGGCGGCATAGAGCTCCAGCTTGACGGGTCCGGAGATGACCACGTCCTTGTCCAGCACCGGCGTCTGGAAGCGCAGATAGTCCTGCCGCTGACCAACGGCACGTTGGTCCATGGGACCCCGCTCGAAGGTAAGGTTGGCACCGCCGAACGTCGAAACGGGATTGGCTGGGTCGAACCGATAGCTGGTCTTCGCCTCATCGGTCGTCGGGGCTTTTGTGGTCAGGCCGGTTCCGGGGATCAGATAGTAGCGCACCTCGCGGAAGGCCGGCGGCCAGTTGGCCGAATTCAGCATGCGATTCTTTGGCGATTGGGCCCCTGTCCGGGCACCCGCCATCATGAAGTACGAGACCGGCGGCTCATCCATGATGCCGTTGTCGACGCCCTTCAGCCAGTAATCGAACCAGCGGATTTCCTGATCGCCGCCCAGCGCCAGCCGGTCATTGCCGGGATAGGCCAGATCTCCGGTCAACGGGCCGTGGCCGAACGGGCCCATCATCAACTTCTGATTGCCGCGTGCCCCGGGTGAGCCCTGGTTCTGCAGGAATTCGAAATTGTCGACCGTGCCGCCGTTGAAGATGTCGTACCAGCCGCCGACGTGAAACGTGGGTACGCGGATGTACTTGCGGTTTGTAGTCATGGCGACGCGGTTCCAGCTGACGTCGTCGACCGAGCGCGCCCGGGTCCGGTTCAGCTGTTCCTCCGAGATCCCCTGCCCGCGCAACCAACCGATGGTGTCCTTGTCCTTTAGCACCCCGCCCGGATAGCTGTAGGTCAGGCGGTCCGCCGGCGCGACCACCACATAGTTGGCCACCAGGTGCGGCGGCGCAGCCATGGCGGCGGAGTTGGCGGTGATGCCCAGCGCCGAGCCGCCGGTCATGCCGACCTTGCCGTTGCTCCAGGGCTGGGTGGCGGCCCATTCCACGGCGTCATAGCCGTCTTCGATATCGGTCTCGAAGGCAGTGTAGAACCCTTGGGACCGGCCCTTGCCACGCACATCCTGCAGCACGAAGACCAGTCCTGCGTCGGTGTAGCGTCTGGCTTGCTTGGCCAGCGCCTCGCCGGGGTTGGGCGTCTGTTCGCTGATCCGGCCATCCTTGAGATAGGGGGTGCGCGACAGCACCACCGGCCAAGGTCCCTTGCCCGCCGGCTTGAACACATTGGCCCCCAGTCGCACGCCGTCTCGAAGCGCCATGTATTCCTCGGTCGCGCCCGGCGGCAGGCCGGGCCAGACATCCTTTTTGGCCACTGCGGCCGATTTG
>JANORH010000079.1:0-8104 GCA_031415215.1 Alphaproteobacteria bacterium
GCGCGTCACGGCCCTTCTTCAGGCAGGCATAGGCGGCCCACAGCGGCGTCAACACCCGGTCCAGCAACGGCCCGGACTTGTCGTCGGGCTGTCCGTCGATGGCCGCTTGCGCCTGCTCATATGACAGCTTCGCCGCCGAGCGCATCAGGCCGCGGGCGAACGTGTGGCCGCGTTTTCTGCCGCCGGCGTCGAAAACCATACGCACGGCAAGGCAGGCCCTGTTCTCGCCCTCCCTGAGGCTGCACAGACCTGCGGAGAGGCGCTCGGGCAGCATGGGCTCCACCCGGTCGGGGAAATAGACGCTGTTGCCCTTCTCCCGGGCAATCCGGTCCAGTTCGGTGCCGGGCCGGACGTAGGCGGCGACGTCGGCGATGGCGACCCAGGCGATCCATCCGCCGGGGTTCTTCGGATCATCGTCGGGCTGGGCAAAGACCGCGTCGTCGTGGTCGCGGGCGTCCTGCGGATCGATGGTGATCAGCGGCACATCACGCATATCCTCGCGACCGCTCAGGGTCGGTGGCTCGGCCTCTTCCGCCTCGGCCTCGGCGGCGGTGGAGAAGCCCATCGGGATGCCGTGAGTGTGGATCGCGATCAGCGAGGCGGCCCGCGGCTGATCCTCGCGACCCACGATCTCCAGCAGTTTGCCGTGCTTCGGCCCGAAGCGGCTGCCGTGGCTCTCAACCGTGGCCAGCACCAGATCGCCGTCCTGGACGTTTTCGCCCGGCGGCAACAGCAGACTGTCCTTGGATCTGCGATCCACAGGCTCGACCCGCACCTCGCGGCGCACTTTGCGGACCACGCCCAGGATGCGGTGCGCGCTCTGACCCAGTCGCTTGATCAGCTTGGCCTGAAACTCGCCGGTCTCCAGCTGGAGGAAGCGCACCAGCAGCCGGTCGCCCATCCCGGGCGCGCCGGTCCCGGCTTCCTTGCCGGGTGCCAGCGTCACCACCGGCGTCTCCTCGCCCTTGACCAGTTTCACCAGCAGTTCGCCGTCAGTGTCCTTGCCCACAACATCGACCACGCCCACCTCGGGAAAGGCTCCGGCCTCGGCAAACCCGCGCCGACCCCGCTTCCCCAGCGCGCCCTCGGTCTCCAGCGCGGACAGCATCTCGCGCAGCGCACGGCGATCCGCGCCCTTCAGCCCGAATGCGCTGGCGATACCGGCCTTGTTCGGCTCTCCCTGTTCGCGGATGTAGGCCAGCAACGTGTCACGGTCAGGCAGCCCCTGCGACGGACGGGTGGGCTTTTTGGCGGTCTTGTTTGGTGTCTTCGGTCGAGCCATTCCGCGCCCATAGCACGGTTTGAATGTCTCAGACCGCATCCCCGGCATTCAGAAACGCGATGATCGCCGGATAGGCGGCACGGTCCTGGATCATGAACATGTGGCCGCCCTCAAACCACTGCAGCGTGGCGCCGGGGATACGCGCGGCCAACTTGTCCTGCGTCGCGGGCAGGGCGATCCCGTCATAGCGGCCCGCTGCAATCAGGACGGGGCACGCGATCTGAGGCAGGCGATCCCATGTATCGTGGGCGGCGCGAGCCTCCAGTTGCCGCCGGGCGCCTTCCGCGTGCCCGGGTTCGCCCGCGTAAGGGTCAGCCGAACCCATGGCGACAAGGGTGGCGTAGTCCTGTGGATGGGCCACCGCCCATGCCGCATCGCGGCGCGTGTCGCTGATCGGGATCAGATGCTTCGCGCGCGCCTCGCCGGTCAGATGCCCGATGTCGTGGAAGGCGAATGAAGCCCCGCCCGCGCCGCCTGGCGAGGTGCAGGCCAGCACCAGCCGTTTCACCTTGGCGGGGTGCCGCAGCGCCAGTTCCTGGGCCACCATGCCGCCGAACGATACGCCGATCACCACGGCGTCATCCCAGCCGAGATGGTGCATCAGGTCGGCGGCGTCGTCGGCGTACTGGGCCATGGAATAGGGGGCGTCGGGCTTGTCCGTCCTGCCAAGACCCCGCTGGTCGTAGGCCAGCAGGTCAAAGGCCTTGGCCAGCGGCGAAGCGAACATATTGGGTTGAAACCGAAGGTCGCCGCCCGTGCCGGAAATGTACAACAGCCGACGCCCTGAGCCTGCGCGCTCGAAATAAAGGTGCAGGTCGTTGAGCGTTGCAATCGGCATCGGTAGTCCTCCGATAAGCGGTCAGGCCCTGGATTTGGCCGCCAGTTTGTTTTTCGCAGGTGCCTTCTTCTTCGCGGCCGGTTTCTTCCTGGCCGCCGCCTTCGGCTCTGCCTTGGCCTTCACCGACCGCGCTGGCTTCTTCGCCTTGGCCCCGCCGCCCTTGGCCACGCGCTCGGCGATCAGCTCAATGGCCTGTTCCAGCGTCACCGACAGCGGGTCAGCGCCACGCGGCACATTGGCGTTGGTGGCCCCGTGCTTGATGTACGGGCCATAGCGACCCGACAATACCCTGATCGGCTGACCGTCGACCGGGTGCGCCCCCAGTTCGGCCAGGGCGGCGGACTCACCGCCACGCTTGCCCGCCCGCTTGGTGGCCAGAAGGTCGACGGCGCGATTGACGCCGACGTCGAACACCTCGTCCGCCGTCGGCAGATTGGCGTAGGTGCCGTCGTGCAGCACGAAAGGCCCATAGCGACCGATCCCGGCCAGGATCGGTTTCCCGTCCTCCGGGTGGTTGCCTACCTCGCGCGGCAGGCGCAGCAGGCGCAGGCCCTTGTCGAGGTCCATGTCCGGCGCCGACCAGCCCTTGGGCAGGCTGGAGCGTTTGGGTTTCTCGCCCTCGCCCAGTTGGACGTAGACGCCGAAGCGGCCGGTCTTCAGGAAGACTGTCTCGCCCGTCACCGGATCGATCCCCAGTTCGCGGTCGCCGGTGGGGCCGTCCTCGCCGTCCTCGGAAACGGTCAGCGGCCGGGTATGGCGGCATTCCGGATAGTTGGAGCAGCCAAGAAACGGTCCATACTTGCTGGACTTCAGGCCCATCCGACCGGAGTTACAGACCGGGCAGAGCCGCGGGTCGGACCCATCGGCCTTTTCCGGGAACAGGTGCGGACCCAGAGTCGCGTCCAGCGCCGTCAGCACGTCGCTCATCCGCAGTTCTGCGGTCTCGCCCACCTTGGCGTTGAATTCGTCCCAAAATTCCCGGAGCAGAACCTTCCAGTCCAGTTCGCCGGCCGAGACGAGGTCCAGGCGCTCTTCCAGCGACGCCGTGAAGTCGTATTCGACGTAGCGGGCGAAATATTCCTCTAGAAACGCGGTCAGCAGCCGGCCCTTGTCCTCGGGCACGAAGCGCTGCTTTTCCATCCGCACATAGGCACGGTCGCGCAGCACGGTCAGGATCGAGGCGTAGGTCGAGGGACGACCGATCCCCAGCTCCTCCAGCTTCTTGACCAGGCTGGCTTCAGAATAGCGCGGCGGCGGTTCGGTGAAGTGCTGGTCGGCCTTGGCGGAACGTACCTGGGCGGCGGCACCTTGGACCACCTGCGGCAGGCGGCCGCCTTCCTCATCGTCCGGATCGTCGCGGCCCTCTTCGTATACCGCCAGATAGCCGTCGAACGTCACCACCTGGCCGGTGGCACGGAGGCCCGTTTTGCCGTCAGCGCTGTCAAGATCGATGGTCGTTCGCTCAATGCGCGCACTTTCCATCTGCGACGCGATCATCCGCTTCCAGACCAGCTCATAGAGCCGGCCCAGATCGCCCTCCAGGCGCATCTTGCCGGGATTGCGCGCCAGGCTGGTCGGCCGGATCGCCTCGTGGGCTTCCTGGGCGTTCTTGGCCTTGGTGGAGTAGATTCGGGCCTTCTCCGGCACGTAGTCCTTGCCGTAGAGGCCGCCGATCACATCGCGCGCCTCGTCCAGCGCTTCGGGCGCGGTCTGCACGCCGTCGGTGCGCATATAGGTGATCAGACCTACGGTCTCGCCGCCGATGTCGATGCCTTCGTAGAGGCGCTGCGCCGCCTGCATAGTGCGCTTGGCGTCGAAGCCCAGCTTGCGCGAGGCCTCCTGCTGCAGGGTTGAGGTGGTGAACGGCGGGGGCGGGGAACGACGGCCTGGCTTTCGCTCCAGCGCTGTGACCGTGAAGGTCGCGGACTTCACCGCATCGCGGGCGGCCAGCGCGCGGGCCTCATCTCCGAGATCAAACTTGGTCAGGCGCTTGCTGTCGTGTTTCACCAGCCGGGCGGCGAAGGGGTCGCTGCCGGCGGCGACCTCGGCCTCGACCGTCCAGTATTCCTGGGTCTTGAAGCGTTCGATCTCGAGTTCGCGGTCGACTACGCAGCGCAGCGCCACCGACTGAACCCGTCCCGCCGAACGGGCACCCGGCAGCTTGCGCCACAGCACGGGCGACAGCGTGAAGCCCACCAGATAGTCCAGCGCACGGCGCGCAAGGTAGGCGTTGACCAGCTCCATATCCAGCTGGCGCGGATGGGTCATGGCCTCAAGGATCGATGATTTGGTGATGGCATTGAACACCACCCGCTCGACCGGAATGTCTTTCAGGCCACGCTTCTTGTTGAGGATCTCCAGCACGTGCCAGGAAATCGCCTCGCCCTCGCGGTCGGGGTCGGTGGCCAGGATCAGGCGATCCGCACCCTTCGCGGCCTCGGCGATCTCGGACAGGCGTTTTGCGGCCTTGCCGTCGATCTCCCAGGACATGTCGAAGTCCTCGTCCGGGCGGACGGAACCGTCCTTCGCGGGCAGGTCGCGGACGTGGCCATAAGAGGCCAGCACCTTGAAATCGGATCCAAGGTACTTGTTGATGGTCTTGGCCTTGGCGGGGCTCTCGACGATGACGAGCTTCATGCGGGGGTGCGTCTGATCCATAAAAAGAGGCGGAACGTGGGGGCGGCGCCTACCGCCTGTCAACGGGCCGTTTTCACGACCGGCGGGCAGCCCCTTTAGGGGCTTATCCCTTAACAACCATGCCGCCGGGGCGCAGTTCGGCCCGCCCGGCCAGCGCAAGCTCCATCAAACCGGCGAAAACGGCCGGGGCAGGGGCCTGGGCGGCCCTCACCATTTCGTCGCGTGAGACCGGCGTTGGCGACAGCAAATCGGCCAGTCGTTCAATCAGTTCATGGTCGACGGTTGCAGGCATATCCTGGAAGACTGGCGGATCAGGCTCACGCAACCCGGGCAGGGTCTCAAGGGCGCGCACAACATCGTCGAGTCCTTCGCACAGCGCAGCTCCCTGGCGGATCAGGTCGTTGGTTCCTCTGGCGCGTGGATCGAGTGGCGAGCCCGGCACGGCCAGCACCTCGCGGCCCTGCTCGGCGGCCAGCCGGGCCGTGATCAGCGATCCGGAGCGCAGTTCGGCCTCTACCACCACCACGGCGCGCGACAATCCGGTGATGATCCGGTTGCGGCGCGGGAAGTCTCGGGCCACCGCTGTACGTCCCGGCTCGTTCTCCGACACCACGCAACCGGTCTCGACGATCC
Organism: Alphaproteobacteria bacterium; assembly: GCA_031415215.1. Lineage (GTDB taxonomy): Bacteria > Pseudomonadota > Alphaproteobacteria > Caulobacterales > Caulobacteraceae > Phenylobacterium. The sequence goes on from JANORH010000079.1 coordinate 5,391, forward strand.
GGTCATATAGTCCGCGATGCTCCGGCGGATAGACATTGTCGATTCCGCCGCCCAGCACGGCTGAGGTTCCGGTGGGCAGAGCACCTTCGTGGGCCGCAGCATCGATCCCGCGCGCCATGCCTGACGTGACCACATACCCCGCCTGTCCCAGTTCCGACGCCAGGCCACGTGCAAAGCGCTGACCCGCCGCCGAGGCCACCCGTGCGCCCACGATGGCGACGCTGGGACGATTCAGCAGCGCCACGTTTCCCCGCGTCCAGACCAGCGGTGGCGGTGCATCCAACGCCGCCAGTGCAGTAGGAAAGTCCGGCTCGCAGCCAGCGATCAGCTTGGCACCCAAGCGCGCGCCAGCGGCCAGTTCATCCTCAGCCTCTGCTTCACTGGGAATCTTGAGGCGCGCCATTCGTCCACCACGCTGTGCAAGATCCGGCAGGGCCGCCAACGCCAGGGCGGCCTCACCGAAACGGCTGATCAGCTGGCTGAACGTGACGGCACCGACGTTCTCGGTGCGGGCCAGTCGCAGCCAGTCCCGCCGCTGGGTATCGGAGAGCGGTCGGATCACTCAGGCCTTGCCCGCCGGTGTCTTCGCGCCGCCGATCCTGGGCTCCTCGCCGCGAAACAGCCGGCGGATATTGGGCTCGTGCCGGATGAAGACCAGCAAAGCCATGAAGAGGGTCAACAAGGCAATGGCATGTGGCAGGCCCAGCGCAAGCGCGACCAATGGTGCAATCGCTACGGCGGCCAAGCCTGCGAGCGAGGATATCCGGAACAGGAAGGCCACGATCAACCAGGTCGCCCCCGCTGCCAGTCCCACCGGCCATGCCGCCGCCAGCAGGGTACCGAAGAATGTCGCGACGCCCTTGCCGCCCTTGAACTTCAGCCATACCGGAAAAAGGTGACCGAGGAACGCGGCACCCGCTGCCAATGCGATCAGGCCGGATCCAGATACGGTAGGATTTGACCCGGCCATCATCCAGGCCAGCAGCACCGCCACCGCGCCCTTGCCGCCATCACCTAACACGGTGATCAGCGCCAGATCCTTGCGCCCGGTTCGCAGCACATTGGTCGCCCCGATACTTCCGGAACCGACCAACCGGATATCACCCGTGCCACCCAGCCGGGTCGCAATTACTCCGAACGGAATGGAACCCAGCAGGTAGCCACCGATGATGGCCACGGCATAGAGCAGGATATTCGGCGACATGGACATTCCCCCGATCTGAACGACTCCTAGCGCGTCTCCGGCAACTCTGAAACAGCCGTGAGTTGAGGGGCCCGAGGCTGGCATTTGGTTATCGTCAGACCATGGTGTCTTCGGCGTTCCAATCTATCAAGACGTTCGAATGATCATCAGGATCGTGTGGCAATGACCTTTGCGGCTGTGGCCGCTCAGGGCGGCATCTCCAGGATCGATGGTGCAGATTCCCGACGCAGGTTGGACGGCTCATCTGCGTTGGGTTCAATAAGTTACAACATGACATGCGCATCAACGCTCGCGTGGCACAGCGCGATTTGCGCTACCTTTGATTTTCCTGGGGTCAGCGCGAGCATGTTCGTCGAGACCTCGATAACAAAGGTCATTGGAGAGGGAGCGGAGGATCCATGACGCCGGTGGATGGCGCGAACGTTCCGGATCGGCCAGGAGAGCTCCGTGCCTGCCTGGTCGTTCGCAATGAGGCACTGCGCCTGCCTTCTGTACTTGATCACCATCGTATGCTCGGCGTTGATCGTTTCCTGATCATCGACAACGGGTCCACCGACGGAACCTTCGACTATCTGGCCGGCCAAAAGGACGTTCACATCTTTCGCGAGGCCGGCAGCTTTGCTGCGGCGAAAGCGGGGATGGCATGGAGCAACGCTTTGCGCGATGCCTTTTGTGACGACTACTGGACGTTGACCCTCGACGCTGACGAGCTGTTCGTTTTTCCGGGTTATGAGCGGGTCGGTCTAAGGTCCTTTTGCGATTTCCTGGACACTCACACGGCGCGCGGCGCGTTCGCCCTGATGATCGACATGTACGGCCCTGGCGATGTTTCCGAGGCGACGCATGTCGCCAGTCGATCATTGTTGGAAACCTGTCCATGGTTCGACCCGGCCCCCTATGAGACCGTAAAAGTGGGCCTGTTTCCCCCAATCCAGTTCAAGGGAGGACCAAGGGCCCGGGTTTTTGATTTCTCAACATACCAGCCCCGACCGCCGGCGCTCAGCAAAGTGCCCTTGGTAAAGTGGCGGCGCGGCGACAGGTACTTGCTTTCGACCCATGCGATGACGCCGACGCCAATCTACCCCATGCTGACGGCCTTGCTGCATTTCAAATTTCTGAGCGACTTTCCCGAACGAGTCCGGATTGCGCTTCAAGAGGGTCAGCATCACGGCGGTTCCAAAGAGTATCGCGCCTACAACGATACACTCCAGGCCCATGGAGGTCTGCGACTGCACAATGCTCAGTCTGTGGCGTTCACCGGCAGCGATCAACTGGTGGCTCTGGGTCTTCTACGGACCGACGCCGCCTACAGCGCGTTCCTCGAAGGCATCTTGGCGAGTCAGGATGAATAGACGGTCCTGCCGTCAACAACAGTTCGCAGCACCTTGCCTTGCAGCCGCCGCCCGTCGAACGGTGAGTTCTTGGACTTCGATATCAGCTTGTCGGCCTGGATTACCACCGGGGCATTGAGGTCACAGATCACCAGATCGGCTGGAGCCCCTTTTGCCAG
>JANORH010000080.1:0-11132 GCA_031415215.1 Alphaproteobacteria bacterium
ATGTGGAAATCCACCCGGCTGTCGCCGGGCCGCTGGGCCTGACGGAGGGACGGCTTACCGAGGTCAGGACCGCACAGGGCACCGCCGTGGTGATCGCGCGGATCAGCGACCGGCAACGGCCGGGCTCGATCTTCATGCCGATGCACTGGAGCCAGGCCTATGCGCCGTCCGGCCAGGCCAATCCGTTGGTGTCCTCGGCGGTGGACCCGCAATCCGGTCAGCCCGAATTCAAGCACACGCCGGCGCGGGCACGCGCCTATGGCGAGGCCTGGCGGGGGGTCTTCATCTCCCGCGCGGCACGGGTTAAACCTGACGACATCGACGTCGTCTGGCGTCGGATACCCCAGACCGGCTGTCAGCTTCATGAGTTCGCGGGACGCGGCGGTGAGGCGGAACGTGACGCCTTGCGCGCCGCCTTGACGGCTGGTGCACCCGGCGATCCGACGCGGTTTGAGGACGTCCATGGCGGCGTCCTGCGCGAGGCCTTCGTCGAGGCCGGACGAATCGACCGCGTCCTGTTCATGACAACCGCTGCCCGTTTGCCGCCCCGCGAGTGGCTGGTCGAGCTGTTCGGGGTCGACCGCCTGAGCCCCGAGCAGCGCGCAGCCTTGCTGATCGGGCGCGAGCCCGGTGTGGCGGTGGAGACGGGTCCGGTAGTCTGCAGCTGTCGCGCCGTGCGCGTGCCGCCGATCGAGGCTGCCATCGCCGGGGGCGCGCGCACCCTGGCCGAAGTCGGCGAGATCACCGGTGCCGGGGTCACCTGCGGGTCCTGCCGACCGGAGATCGCACGGATGCTGGCGATAGCGAACACCCCGGAGGTCTGCAATGTCATATGAACCCGGACCGGGATGCGTCCAGCTTGTGGGGGCCGGCCCGGGTGCCGCCGACCTTCTGACCGTCCGCGCACTCCGCGCCATCGAGGCCGCGCAGGCCCTCCTCTATGACGCCTTGATCCCCGACGAAATTCTGGCCCTTGCCCCCCGGGCCTGCGTCAAGATCCAGACGGGAAAACGCGCGGGTCGGGCCAGCATACAACAGGCCACCATCAATCGCCTGATGTTGCGCCTGGCGCGACGGGGCTTGAGGGTTGTACGCCTGAAGGGCGGTGACCCTTCGATCTTCGGACGGGTCGGCGAGGAACTTGCGTTCCTGCAAGGCCACGGCATCGCGACCGAGGTGGTGCCCGGCGTCACCGCCGCATGCGCCGCCGCCGCCCAGTTCGGATTTCCCCTGACCCACCGGGGCGAGGCCCGCCGCGTGGTCTTCGCCACCGCCCGGACGAAGGAAGGTCGCCTGGTCGACGACTGGAACACCGCCGCCGACCCCGAAGCGACGCTGGCGATCTATATGGGCGCGGCCCAGGCCGGCGCAGTATTCGCCGCCCTCATCGCCGCCGGCCGCCCGGCCGACACCCCCGCACTCGCCATCGAAAACGCGGGCCGGGCCGACGCCCGGCGCTTCACCGGCACGCTTGCGACCCTGGCAGACAGTATCGAGCCCAGTCTTGCGGGCCCCGTGCTGATGCTGGTCGGCGAGGTCGCCGCGCGAGGCGACCTTGCCGCAGACGCGCCGGCCGTTGCCATCGCGCGAACAGCTGCTGGTGGGCCCGGCAGGACTCGAACCTGCAACCAGACCGTTATGAGCGGCCGGCTCTAACCATTGAGCTACAGGCCCCTGCAGCGCGGGCAGGGCGTTAGCATGGGCTGCACGTCGCTTAAAGCTTGCGTTCATGTGGGATTTGCGAGGGTCTGGCGTCCGACCCTGGACTGGAGATCACGATGAAGACACTGATGCACGCCGCCGCCCTCGGCATGGCGTTGACTACGGCGGCGGCGGCGGCACCGACCGCCATGGCGCAGACCGCGCCGACCGCGGCAGCGGACTCGATGTTCAAAGCCACCACCTTCAACCTGTCGGCGACGGGTGAGACCCGCGTCGCGCCCAACATGGCCAGCATCAGCCTGGGCGTCATGACCGAGGGCAAAAACGCGGCAGAAGCTCTGGAGGCAAATGCCACGCGCATGACCGCCGTCATGGCCACACTGAAAAAGGCTGGCATCGCGGAGAAGGACATCCAGACCTCGAACCTCAGCGTCAATCCGCAGTATCGTTATGTGGAGAACCAGGCGCCGGTGCTGATCGGCTATCAGGTGTCCAATCAGGTGACGGTGGTGGTTCGCGACCTGAAGAAGCTGGGGGCTGCCGTCGATGCCACGGTGAACGCCGGTGCCAACCAGGTGAACGGGATCAGCTTCGGCCTGTCCGATCCGTCTGCCGCCGAGAATGCGGCGCGGGAAACCGCCGTCCGTGTCTTGTCGGCCAAGGCCGACCTCTACGCCCGTGCCACCGGTTACCGGGTCCTGCGGCTGGTCACGCTCAGCGAAGGCGGCGGCTACTCACCTCAGCCGCCGATGCCGATGGCCGCCATGGCCATGCGCAGCGAGGCCAAGGATTCCTCGCCGGTTTCGGGTGGTGAACTCAGCGTTCGGATCGATATCACAGCGGTCTATGAGCTGACCCGGTAAGGGTCAGGTTTTTAGCCACAGGTCCGGCAGCCGCGCCGCCAGCCATCTGGTGAGCGCGGCGTTGACCTCGGCGGGTTTCTCCTGGGCCATCCAGTGTCCGGATGCGACGGTGGCCTCGGTGAGGTCGGCGCAGTGGGCACGCATCGGCTCGGGCAGACGGGTGTCCACTGTGGCGCAGACGTGGTCGTGGGCGGCGTGGACGAACAGCACCGGCATCGCAAGATGGGCGCGTGCGGCGGCCCTTCCGGCATAGGCCATGTTGGCCGGGCCGTTCATGTACCAGCTGTCGGGGCCGAAGAAGCCGTTGCGGGTCAGGCCCTCAACGTAGCGGTTCTCGTCTTCGAGGGTGAGTACGGCCTCGTCGCGCGGCACGTCCGGTGCCTGACCGCCCGGCCCGAACCAGCCGCCGTTGGCGCGGGTGAATGCAGTGCCTGCCGGTTGCTTGTATCCATCGGCCGATCCTGACCGAAACAGCAGTTTTACAGTCGCCCGCACATCGGCCTCAAACCCGGCGCAGGCACCGGCAAAGTTCTCCCGATAGAACAGCATGTACTCCCACTGAGCCGCCGGGAACGTCGCCACGGGGTAAATGGCACGGTCGGCCAGCGGGATGATAGTTTCTGGCGCGAAGCCGTCCGGAATGTAGGGCACACACAGGTTGGCCACGGCGTGACAGCGATCGGGATGCTGCTGGGCCAGTGACCAGACGACCGGCGCACCCCAGTCATGGCCCACCCAGATCGCCTTTTCGGCCCCCAGACTGTCCAGCAATTCGATCATGTCGGCGACGATCTCTTGCTGACAGTAGTCCTCGTGACGGTCATAGACGCTGGACCGGCCATAGCCGCGCATATCAGGCGCGATGGCCCGGAAGCCCAGCCCACCGAACACCGGCAACTGATGACGCCAGGAAATCGACAGTTCCGGCCAGCCGTGGACGAAAATGATCGGCGTCCCGGTCTCGGGTCCGCAGGCCAGGTAGAAGGTGGTGTGGCGCGAGCTTCGGGTCACGCACTCGAGGACGGCAAGGGTCACGCAGGGCTCTCCGGATCGGCGAACCGCGACGTTATCACCGCCTGCCACTACCGCCAGTCCTATCGGCTGACCTTGGCTCTGCGGAATGCGCCGGCCAGCCGGTCGGCCATCATCCGGCCCGGAAAGGCGCGATTGCCCTCCATCATCGCGGCGTAGACGAGATCGGTGCCCTCGATGGGTCCGGAGGCCCAGCCAACCCCGCGTGAGGCGTCTGACGTGCTGTTGCAACTCAAGGTGCGGGGCTGGCTATCCTTTGCGGTCACTTTCAGGACCGCCGCGATTTTGGTGACGCCGGGGACATCGCAGGCAGGCAATTCACGGTCACAGGCGGTCGCCGTATTGTACCGGTAAAGCAGGCGTCCAGATCCGGCCTTGCCGATGAGAACACAGGTGGCCGAGCCGCCGATTGCCTTCGAGATTGCCGCATCCAGCTCTTCACGGTTCACGCCGGGTGGTGCGTCGGGCGCGCAGGACGCAAGTCCCATCGCGACCGCAAGACCGAAGGCGCTCAGAAACATGACCTGCACGCGCATGAGCATTGTCCTCCGCAAAGGGCTGTGAACTCGCCGCGCGACTATAGCCGATGTGCAAGTCGACCGGATTGATCAATGTCGGCTCAGTCGGCGTGGCGGCGCAGAAAATCGGCCATCTCGTCCAGCACCGGGGTTCCACCCCTGAGCGGGCGCGACAGCGCCAGCACGATGCTGACATGGTCGACGCCCGGATAGTAGCGCTCCTCAACAACGACGCCGGCCTCGCGGTAGAGCTTGGCCAAAGCTGTGGTGTTCCTGGGAAAGACCACCTTGTCGGCGTCGCCGGTCGCCAGGAAGGCCGGTGGACTGCCGGGTCGCACATGGGCCAGCGGTTGGGTGCGGGGAAGATCGGGGCTTTGTCCAAACACCTGGTTGGTGGATGTGCCTTTCAGCGGCAAAAAATCATAAGGTCCCGCCAGGCCCGCCACTGCCTTGACCTGCGCCGGATCGACGCCCGCAGCGGTCAGATAGCGGCCATCCAACGCCAGCATCACGGCATTGTAGGCACCCGCCGAATGGCCCAGCAGCACGATGCGCTGCGGGTCGCCGCCGAACCGGGCGGCATTGTCGACCGCCCAGCGGACCGCCAGCGCACCATCTTCGAGAAAGCCGGGATACCGGACCTCCGGATAGAGCCTGTAGTCGGCGACCACGGTCACGAAGCCTCGCGACGCCATGGCGCGCCCGACCCAGTTGTAATCCTGCCGCCGGCCGGAATCCCAGGAACCGCCGTAGAAGAACACCGCGATCGGCGCCTTTACCGGCCCGGCGCGCGGCACATAGACATCTGCGGTCTGGCGGGCGTTAGGGCCATACGCCTCGCCGCGCGACACCCGTGACGCCGGGTCCTTGGGCGACAGTGTGGCAAAAAGGGTCAACGGCGAACAGGCCGCCGTCAGAGCGGCTGTCGCGGCGACAAGGATCAGGCGCAGGGTGACAATGGAGCTGGACATAGGTCCCAGTTACGGATGCTGACGCCGCCGCGCAACTGCGGCCTGACGCGAGGTAGCTACGTTGGCGGGGATGCTGGGGACGCAGGTGCCCTTGCGGCGCCTTGACGCGCGACCACCCTGCGGCGGTAAGTGGGTAAACACTGATCAGGGAGATCACCCATGGACGCCAGCGCGACGCCGACAGATTTCAATCCCGAGGCTCTGGCGCAGGTCGCGCCGGCGCTTCAGGGGCTCATCGACCAGGGCGGACTGTCGGGCGCCGTCACCCTGGTCTGGCGCAAGGGCCAGGTGGTCCAGACACACGCCCTTGGTCATCGCGACATCGCAGGCGGCGTGCCGATGACGCGCGACAGCCTGTTCCGCATCGCCTCCATGACCAAGCCGGTAACCTCCATCGCGGTGATGATGCTGGTCGAGGAAGGCAAGCTGAAACTCGACGACCCTGTGACCCGGTGGTTGCCCGAACTGGCCGACATGCAGGTATTGAACGATCCGGTGGGATCGTTGGACGCCACCACCCCTGCCACGCGTGACATCACGGTCGAGGACCTGCTGACCCACCGCTCAGGACTGGCCTATGGCTTCACGTCGATGGGCCCCATCGCCTATGCTCATGAGGAAAAGCTGGGCAATGCCCTCGCCAACACGCTCACGCCGGACGCCTGGTTGACGGCGTTGGGCGAACTGCCCCTCACCTACCAGCCGGGCGCGCGGTTCCACTACAGCCATGCCACGGACGTGCTGGGCTTCCTGGTGGCCCGCATCGACGGCAAGTCTCTCGGCGAGGTGCTGCAGGACCGCATTTTCGGCCCCCTGGGCATGGTCGACACCAGCTTCTGGGTCCCCCCGGAGAAGCGCGTGCGGATGGCCAAGCTGTATTCAGCGCCTCTGGAGGGTCCGCTGAAGGATGTGTCCTTCCCTCACAGCCCGACCCCGCCCGCCTACGAGGGCGGCGGCGGTGGTCTGGTCTCGACGGCCGACGACTATCTGAAATTCGCCCGCATGATGCTGGGCGGCGGCGAAGTCGACGGCGTCAGGCTCGTCAAGCCCGAAACCCTTGAGCTGATGGCCGCCAACCGTCTGACCGAGGAACAGCGCGGCCACGGCTTCATGGGCATGCCGTTCTGGATCAGCCAAGGGTTCGGGCTGGGCCTGTCGATGATCCTGGACCCCGAGAAGCACCAGTGGATGGGTGCTGGCGCCGAGGGTGCCTATGGCTGGCCGGGCGCGTTCGGCACCTGGTGGCAGGCCGATCCAGCCAACGACATGATCCTGATCTACCTGATCCAGGACAGCATGCCGTTGGGGCCCGAGGCCGTCACCGCGATGCAGAACCAACGCCCCACCGCCCGCATCGGCGGACCGATGTTCCAGAAGATCGTCTACGCCGCGCTGGGGTAGGCGGCGGTCTCGCGGCCGTTACGTATCCAGGCGCGGGCCAGTGAAACCGGCCGGAAGCCCAGGCGCGCGTAGAGGTGCCTGGGCTGCTCGGTGGCCAGTGCGCCGAGAAAGACCGGGTGGCAGCCTGCGCCGCGAAGGCAATCGGTGAACGCGGCGATCAGGCCAGTGGCGACGCCCTGCCGCCGGGCCGCTGGCAGGGTGAACAGGTCTTCGATCATCCCGGCCCCATTTGGCGCTGCAGCGTATGCGCCATAGCCGACGGGCGCGCTGCCCTGCATCACGAGGTGGAAGTGGTTGGCGTGGCTCTTGGCGCGGTAACCCGCCACAAGGCCGGCGCTGATCTCCGGCGACACATCCACGCCGCTCGTACTTCGGCCCTCGGCGTGGTCGACAAGAACAAGGTGCAGCAGGGCTTGCCAGTCCGGTTCATCGACAACCGGACGCAGGACGACTTTGGCGCCGCGATCCGTGAGCTCGCCCTCCAGTGCCATCTGGATGGTCACGGGCCGCTCCTCGAAATCGTCCAGCGCCAGCCGGGCCAGAAACGCATCCGGCGTGAAGCCGTCCGTGTGGATCACACGCCAGGACGTATGGCCCAGATGCCGGTCCATCGCCGCAAAGACCGCGTCGATCTCGGTGCCGGTCTGTGCGGTGACCTCATCGGCGTGGTTCGCATCCCATACGTTCGGATGCGCTGGATCCGCGACGATGTGACACCCGGTCTCCGCGACTGACTGATGGCCCAGCCGTCTCTGCCAGCGATAAGCTTCGGCTATGGTGCGGGACAGATCATCCATCATCGTTTCCTGGCTTGATGAGCCGCCCCTACCCCTTCGGCATCAGCTTCACGATCCTGCCGACCGCCCCGCCCTGCAGCAGGTAGATCGCGCCGTCAGGGCCCTGGCGGATGTCGCGCCACAGGGCACCTGGCATGTCCAGCCGCTCCTCGCCGACCACGCGTTCGTTCTTGATGGTCAGGCGCGTGATATTGCCACCGGGCAGGCCCTGAGGCTGGAAGCCGGAGACGAACAGGCTGCCTTTCCACTTCGGGAACAGGCCGCCGGTGTAGAAGATCATGCCCGACGGCGCGATCACCGGGTCCCAGTAATAGAGCGGCTGCTCCATGCCGGACCGCTGGGTTTCGCCGCCGGTGATCGGCGTCTTGGCCGGGCCGTAGTTGACGCCGTACGAGATGGTGGGCCAGCCGTAATCCTTGCCCTTGCGGATGATGTTGATCTCGTCGCCGGCCTGGGGTCCGAACTCGACCTCCCAGAGTTCGCCGGTCTGCGGATGCAGGGTCGCGGCCTGGACGTTGCGGTTGCCCCGCGTCCAGATTTCCGGCAGCGCACCGGTCTGGCCGACAAAGGGGTTGTCCTTGGGGATGGAGCCATCGGGGTTGATCCGCACGATCTTGCCCAGTCCGCTGGCCAGGTCCTGCGACTGCTTCTGGCCCGCCGGGAACGAGCGCTCGCCCTGCGTCACAAACAGCTTGCCGTCCCGCGCAAACACCAGCCGTGAACCGAAGTGCAACGGCGAGGCCATCGCCGGTCGCTGGCGGTAGATTATCGTCAGGCCCTCGATACCGGGTGCCGCACCTTCGACCAGCTTGCCGCGCGCCACGGCAGTGTTGTTGGTTCCGTCGGCCTGCGGTTCGGCATAGCTCATATAGATCAGCCGGTTGGTCTTGAACGCCGGGTCCAGCACCACGTCCAGCAGGCCGCCCTGCCCGCGCGACATGACGGCGGGCGTGCCGGTCACCGGCTCCGAAAGGCTCCCGTCCTTGCCGACGATCCTGAGCGCGCCGGCAATCCGCTCTGTCACCAACATCCGGCCGTCGGGCAGGAAGGCCAGCGACCAGGGATGCTTCAGCCCCTCGGCGACCACGGTCTTTTCGAAGCCAACCCCCAGGGCCTCGACCGGCGCACGGGTCTGGCCGGCGAAGGCGGGCTTGTAGGCGGTAATCGGCGGCCGCGATTCGACGCTGGCGGGTTGGGCGCACGCACTGCTGCCCAATCCCGCCATCAGGGCGGTGGCGGCAAGCATCTTCGAGGTCACGGCCATCAAGGTCACTCCAAGGTTACACCCGCAGAGATAGCGATCATCCAGCGCCGACAGAAGGGCTATCCGTCGTGGGGTAGAAGTTCCGTCAGGGACCGGATGATCCGGTCCGGCCGGACCGTGCTGTCAGCCGGCAATCCCCGACCATAGCCGTCGACCCACACGCCGGTGAGACCCAGCCGCTGTGGTGCCGCCACCTCCCACTCAAGATTGTCGCCGACGATCCAGGTTTCGTGCGGCTCGACCCCCAGGATCGCCATCGCGTGCCGATAGGCCTGTTCCTCCGGCTTTCCAAAGCCCACCTCACCCTCGATCTGGATATGATCAAACCAGGGCGCCAGGCCAAACCGCGCGATCTTCGCCCGTTGGGTGTCGGCGCCGCCGTTGGTGATCAGGCACATCCTGACGCCCCGATCACGCAGGCCTTTCAGACCCTCAAGCGCTCCGGGAAAGAAGGTCATGACCTCGTCGCGGACCGTCGCAAAGCGCCCCGCGAAACGCCCGGCCAGATGGTCCGTCAAGCTGGGCGATCCAAAGCCCCGGAACGTCTCCACCATCACCTGAAGCCGCGCCTCATTGACGCCGAACCGGGCCACGCGATGGCGCTCCGGGTCCGACCAAAACAGCTCCAGCTCCGTTTCCAGCCGATCCGCCACCTCTTGCGGCATGTGTGGTGCCAGATCAGCGGCAAACTCATCGGCGATCTGCCGCAACACGGCCTGGCGCTCCCCTGCCGCCAGGATCGTATCGTCCATGTCGATCAGCATGGCCTTGGGCAGGGTCATGCCCGCGTCCCCACCCAGCCGCAGATCAGATCGGCCATCGCCTCACGCTCCTGACGGCTGTCCTCGAAGTAGTGCGCACCCTTGATGAGTTCCAGTTGCTTGTCGGCGACCCCAGACTGTCGAAGATCTTGCGCGCGTCGCTGGGAAACACGCCGGTGTCGGCCATCCCCTGGACCACCAACGCCGGCATATCGAACTTCGCCAGTTGCTCCGGCCCCCGGCAGCGCGAGGTCTCCAGGCTCCACATCGACAGCCAGGTCTTCAGCGTATTGGCCCGCCCGATACTGGGCGAGCGGTTGGCCACCGCCGGATGGCCGCGATAGCACATCGGCGTCTGACGATCCGATGGATCAATTGTCCCGTCCATCATGCGCAGGTCGCCCCAGCAGCGGAACAGCGGGAACAGCCGGTCCGGAACCCCCGCCGCGTTCAGCCGGGCCAGCTCGTCCTTGGCCCAGTCCGTGATCCGCTGGTTGCGCGCCCGCTGTGCCGCCCGGTAGCGGATGATGAAGTCCGGCGCATAGGCCGGGCCGTTATCCGGATTGAACGGGTTCAAGTCCTCATCTGTCGCCACCGGATCGCTCTCGTCCGTCACCGAGGCGTCCATCCAGTCGGTCAGCACATCGGGCCGCCCCAGATGCGCGTTCAGCGACACATAGAGGTCGGCCTTTGGCAGGCCGTGCAACGCCTCCAGCCCCGGCCCGCGCAACAGGTCACCAAGGCTCGGCTGGATCGCCTCGGCCTGATAGGCTCCCATCAGCGACCCACCACCGGAGTTGCCGAGGATGACAATTGTTTCGACGCCCGCCTGCTCACGCGGCCAGCGCATCCCCACCCCGATATCCAGCACCGCATGTTCCAGCAGGAACATATCCTCGGCCCCGCGAAACCGGGTGTTCCAGCCCAGAAAGCATAGCCGCGCGCCGCCAGCCAGGGCGCGATATAGTGCTCGGCGAAATCCACATTGTAATGGGTGGCGATAAACGCGGTCCGGGGCCGCTGGCCGCGGGGCGTCGTATAAACCCTTGGCACGGATGCCCGCCCCCCCACCCGCGCCGCCGAGGGCGAGGCCAGGCCGATGAACTGGCGATCCACGCCCGCCATCAGGTCACTGTCGTCGAACATGCGCGCTCTCCCGGCTTGGCCTCAGCCATGCGGCGTGGTCAGGTACCCGCAACGACCTAACCCCAAGCCCCGGATTTTCCCATGCCCGTTCTGCGTCAGGTGCCCCGCGCCGAAGTCACATCCGAGGTGATCAACCGCTATTATGACGCCCTGTTCGGCGCCGGTCGCGATCCGGTGGCCGAGCCTGGCACCGCCACCGGCACACCGGGCGACTGGTGGACCGTCTTTGCGCTGGCACCTGATATCTTCAAGCACGCCGTCGACGGGTTCGCCGTCTACCGCCACCCCGACCGCAAGATCGACCCGGTGCTGCGCGAATTGGGCCAGACCCGCGCCGGCTGGGTGAAATCCAGCCAGTTCGTGTTCTCCCAGCACTGCAAGTCGCTCCGCGCGCTAGGCGTCTCCGACGAAAAGATCGCAGCCGTCCCGCACTGGACCGTGTCCGACGTGTTCAACGACCAGGAACGCGCGGTGCTGGCCTACGCCGATTGCCTGACCGCCGCCGACGGCCGCACGCCACTGGAGGTGATCGACAAACTCAAGACCTTCTGGAGCGACGAGGAAATCTTCGAATTCACCTACATCACCACCCTCTACGCCATGCACGCCGTCATCACCCGCGCACTCCGCATGGAATACGACAACCGCCCGGAAGCCATCGTCGAGGTCGCGGCACCGAAGGGCTTCGAAGCGACCGATTTTCTCAACCCGGCCACC
>JANORH010000081.1:0-21290 GCA_031415215.1 Alphaproteobacteria bacterium
TCGAGCTCGCACCCGGTGGTGCGCCGCAAGAAATGATCATCCTGCTGCGTCATGGCGAAACCTTCTGGAACCGGGAGGCCCGGATCCAGGGCCATATGGAGAGTGACTTGACGCCCCTCGGAGAGCGTCAGGCTGCAGCCATGGCGGGCCTGGTCGCCGACCTGGTTCGACAGGATGGCGGAGATTTCCGGCTCGTTTCCAGCCCGATTGGCCGGGCGATGCAGACAGCCGGGATGGTCGCTGAGGCCACCGGGCTTTCCATCGCGGTCGATCCCCTGCTTGCGGAAATCGCTTGTGGGGCATGGGAGGGCAAGCTTCGCGCCGATATCGCTCATCACCATCCGGCGATCTTCGAAACTCGTGAGTGGTTCTTCGGCGCGCCGGGTGGCGAGACCTTTGAGGAGGTCACCGCGCGCGCGGCCAACTGGCTTTCAACCCTGCCGGCGGAGCCTGAACGCCGCATCATCGCAGTCAGTCATGGCGTCTGGGGTCGCCTGCTGCGCGGTGCCTATGCCCGCCTCGATCGTCAGACAACGCTGGACCAGGACGTGCCCCAGAACGGCGTCTACCGCCTTCAAAACGGCCAGATCGACCGGTTCGACTGTGAGCCGGTGGAATAGTCCGCCAAAAGGTCGGTCATGATCCGCGTCCTTCTTATTGCCGCAGCGGCGTCCATGACCTTGGGCGCGGCGAAGTCCGAGGTTGTCGACTACAGGCTAGCCGTGTCACCGGACGCCAATGGGCCGCCTGTCCTGGGGGTCGAGATCCGGCTTCGGGGTGACGCGGACGGTGAGACGCGCATAATCCTGCCGGGTTCGGTCATCTCGGAACCGACCGTCGCGGGCGCTGCCTCATCAACGCCGGACGCGGGTCACCGCCTGCTGCGGCACAGGCCCGGCGCCAAATTGACGATCCGCTACCGCCTGCGCGCGTCGGGCGTCGGACCGAACGCGCTGGCTGTGGCGGGTGATGCCATATTTGCGACCCCCGAGGGGCGTGCCGACCAGGCCGTCGCCTTTGGCTGGAAACGGCTGCCCAAGGGATGGCGAAGCGCGACCGACCTCGATCCGGGCCTGTCGGCGCGCGCATCGAGAGTGGCAGATGTCAGGGGGGCGATCCTGCTGGCGGGACCAAGCCTGCAGGTCGTGCAACGCGATATCCTGGGTGGTACGTTACGCGCCGCAGTGTTCGGTAGTGCTGCGGACGCGACCCGGCTGGCCGAGATCGCGGCCCCGTTGATCGTCGCGCAGCGCACATTCTGGGCCGACGCCTCAGGCGCGTTCCTGGTCGCCACAGGGTTCCCGGCGGCGTCGGCGCGCGCTTCCAGCCTGATGTTGCCGTCAGATGTCCTTATCCGATCTGACCCGTCCGACGAGATCGCCCGTGCTCTGACGCGGGCGTGGATTCCGCATCGCCTCGGCGGTCCGTCGAAAAATGTCGGGATCGGCGAGGGATTGGCCGACCTCTATGCTGACCGGATCCGCCTGCGCGCCGGTCTGCTGCCGCATGGCGCGGCCGTCAGCACCCTGGCCATAGCCGACACGCGCCGCGATGCGGGATCACGAGGGGCAATCCTGCTGCTAAAGTGGGACGAGGACATCCGGCGCAAATCCGGGGGCAAGCTGGATCTGGACGATGTCATCCTGCGCATGGCCGATCATTATGGCCAGTTCCCCTCGGGCCAAGGGCCGGACGCGATCACCGGCCTTTTGTCGGCGGTGTGGGTCACCGCCAGGATCGACCTGCGTCCCGACATTGCCCGCTATGCCGAGGGCGAGGCCGTCATTCCTCTGCCTGAGACGATGTTCGACGGGTGTCTGGATGCCCGCGTCACGGTCTCGCCCGGCTTCGATTCCGGGTTCGATGCGGCGGGCTCGTTCGCGGCCAAAGCCGTGCGGGGTGTCCGACGTGGCGGGCCGGCCTGGAACAGCGGCCTGCGGAACGGCATGGTCCTCAACAGCTGGGTGTTCAACGCCGGCGACATGACCCGCGAGATCGTTCTGGCCGTCCAACCGGCCGGAAAACGCGCACGGCCACGCACGATCCGCTTCTGGCCCTATGGCGACGTGGATGTGGAGACCCGCAAGCTTCAGATGGCGGTTGGCCTTTCCGAAACCGCGACGACCGCATGTGCCCGCAAGATCGGTGGGCTTTGAGCCTCATTCCGCGCCAGGGGTTCCGCCCGGGCCGCTGCTCGGGTTAGAACGCCGCACATCTTCGCAATCTGCTCGGGACCATGGCCGGACATTCCAAGTTCAAGAACATCATGCACCGCAAGGGCCGCGCCGACTCGGTGCGCTCCAAGCTGTTCTCCAAACTGTCGCGCGAGATCACGGTGGCGGCCAAGCTGGGCCTTCCCGATCCCAGTATGAACGCCCGGCTACGGCTGGCGGTGAACAATGCCAAGGGAGAATCTGTGCCCAAGGATGTCATCGACCGCGCGATCAAAAAGGCCGCTGGCGGCGACGCCGAGACCTATGAGGAAATCCGCTACGAGGGCTTTGGTCCGGGCGGCGTCGGCGTGATCGTCGAAGCGTTGACCGACAACCGCAATCGTTCGGCAGCGACGGTGCGCTCCACGTTCTCCAAGAACGGCGGCAATCTGGGCGAAACCGGCTCGGTCTCGTTCATGTGGGACCGGGTGGGCCAGATCACCTATGGCCCGGCCGCCGGCAGCGAGGACAAGGTCATGGAGGCGGCCATCGAGGCCGGCGCCGACGACGTTGAATCCGACGAAGATGGCCACACCATCTATGCGTCATTTGAGCTGTTATCCGACGTCGCCGCAGCGCTGGAGACCGCCTTGGGCCCGGCGAAATCCACCAACATCGTCTGGCGACCCAAGGTGCTGAGCCCCGTCACCGGCGACGCGGTCGCCACCCTGATGAAACTGATCGAAACGCTGGACGACGACGATGACGTTCAGCACGTCTATTCCAACGCCGACATTTCGGCGGAGGACCTGGAAAAGCTGGCAGGCTGATGGCTGAGCGTCCCCGTATCAACCCTGACGACCTTGACCGGCGGGTCACTGACCTTGGCCAGTACAAGAAGTCGCGCGAGCAGGCGAAACGCAAGGCCCCGCCCAAGCCTGGGGGCGGTGGGTTTCTGGGCTCCAATCCCAAGGCGCCTCTGATTCTGTCGATCGTGGCCGCCGTGCTGGCGGCGCTCTACGTGGTTCCGCTGTTTCTGTAGAATTGGGTTCAAAGCGCGAAACCCGGATTGGCACCCATCCTGCAAAGGCGGTTCGCAAGAGCCCCGCTTGTATCAGGATCGGACCCCCGCCAATGCCCACCGCGCCCTTCTTCCGCACCCTCGCCGCCACCGCCCTGCTTGCTACGGTGGCGATGCAGGCAGCGCCAGCCACGGCGGCGACCCCCATTGTCACGCTGTCGTCGCCGAATGATCCGGCAGCCTTGCCCAACGGCCAACAGCTGATCGCTGACTTCAACGACGCCAACACGCCGACTGCTGTCCTGTTGTCCGGCTTCATCTTGACACTGGCTGGATCCACAGTGGGGGTCGGCGAAGGCCAGAGCGGCTATAGCGGCACGCTGCCGAATGATCCGACCCACTATCTGACCATCCCGCACAACACCTCGGCGACCCTGTTCTCACTGATTGGGCTGACGAACTTCAGCTTCTACATGGGCTCGGCGGACACCTATAATCAGGTCCGGTTCATCGGAACCAACTACGACGAAACCCTCAACGGCGGTGCCTTCACCGGCGGTTATGTCGGTCAAAGCTGGGACTGGGGCCGTCGGGTCAACTTCGACTTTGGTGGCGCCACGGTAAACCAGGTGATCCTGAGTTCCAGCGGCAACTCGTTTGAGGTCGACAACTTCGCGGGCTCGATCGGGGTCGTGCCGGAGCCGGCGACCTGGGCGATGATGATCATGGGCTTCGGCGCGGTCGGCGCTGTGATCCGCCGTCGCCGCCTCGTTCCGCAACACGCATAGTCACACGCTTCAACACACGGTTCATGAAACCCTTCGCCCCAGGCGGAGGGTTTTCTTGATTCAGCCGTCGGTCGTGGATGACATCGGGCGGACGGGACAGTAGGGTCCGCGCCTTTCCGACCCTCCGCATCTAGCTTAAAGGCTTGGCTATGGCCGACGATTCCTCTGGACACCCCGACGTTCTCAACGCGACCGCGCAGGGTCAGCTGAAGAGCATCATCGAGCGGGTCGAGCGCCTGGAGCAGGAGAAGTCCGAACTCGCCGAACAGATCAAGGAAGTGTTCGCCGAGGCCAAGGGCAATGGCTTCGACGTCAAGATCATCCGCAAGGTGGTGCGCATCCGCAAGCAGGACCGTGCCAAGCGCCAGGAGGAAGAGGCCATCCTCGACCTCTATCTGGCCGCCATCGGAGAGATTTGAAGCGGGCGGTCCCTGACCGGAAAGCGCAGGCTCAACGCTCTGCGCTGAATGCCCTGAAACGCGCCCAGCGCCTGGCAGACAAGGCCGGGATCGAGCTCTCCGACTGGGAGGGCGAGTTCCTGGGCAGCGTCACTGAACGCGTGAAGACCTATGGGCGCGCCTTTGGCGACCCCGAGAAGGGCGCGCCCGGCGAAGCGCTGTCGGCCATGCAGCACCGAAAACTCAAGGAAATCAGCGCCAAGGCCAAGGGCGAACCCAGGGCAATGCCGCGTGGGCGCGGGTTTCGGCGGAAGACCGAAGAGACGTGACGTCAGGACGCCGTCAGCCTCGCCAGCACCGAACCCTCGGTGACCTGGGCACCCAGCTCGGCAGCGACCTCGTCCACCACCCCGTCGAACGGCGCATTCAGCGCGTGTTCCATCTTCATGGCCTCGAGGGTCAGGATAGATTGACCTAACGTCACCCTGTCGCCGACCTTCACGGCCAGCTGGGTGATCTTGCCCGGCATGGGCGCGCGGATAGAGCCGTCGCCAGCCGAGATGCCACCTTCCCCTATGGGCGGGTGATCGCGGAAAACGAAAGCCTCGCCCGCCTCGAACACGACCACCTCGTCGTCGCCGGCCGCATGAACGATGCGGCTGGGCTCCAGCGGCATGGTGACGTGGACGGCTGTGGCGCCCAGGAAAATCCGCGCCGTTTCGAGCGGCGGGGCATTCAGGCGGAAACCCAGCAGCTCCACCCATGGCGTTGCCGGTTGGCTGGACGCGGCGCGCTCAACCACTTCGCGGAAAGCCCAGCCGGCGGTGGCCAGGACTTCGGGTGACGGCTCGGGCGTCGCGGCCAGGGCGTCGAGGTTGCGGGCGATCAGACCGGTATCTACGGCGCCAGCAATGAAGTCCGGATTTTCCAGGCAGCGCACCAGGAACCCGGCGTTGGTTTTCACAGGCCAGATATCCACCTCGCCGCAGGCCTCCGCCAGGTCGGCGATGGCGTCCTCGCGAGTGCCAGCATGGACGATCAGCTTGGCGATCATCGGGTCGTAGAACGGGCTGATGACGTCGCCCGCCTCGACGCCCGCGTCCACGCGGATGCCGGACGGCATGTTGAAGGCGTCAAGCCGACCTATCGACGGCAGGAAGCCTGAGGCCGGGTTTTCGGCGTAGAGGCGGGCCTCGACCGCGTGGCCGGTCATCAGGATCTGGTTCTGCCTGAGCGGCAGCTTTTCGCCCGCCGCGACGCGGAACTGCCATTCCACAAGGTCGAGGCCGGTGACCATCTCGGTGACCGGATGCTCGACCTGCAGGCGAGTGTTCATTTCCATGAACCAGATGCGATCACCGCGCAGACCTTCGGAGGCATCGGCGATGAACTCGACGGTGCCGGCACCGACATAACCCACGGCCTGGGCCGCCTTGACGGCGGCTGCAGTGACGGCGGCGCGGGTCGCGTCGTCCTTGCCCGGCGCCGGGGCCTCCTCGATTACCTTCTGGTGGCGGCGCTGCAGGGAGCAGTCACGCTCGAACAGGTGGACGACGTTGCCGTGGCTGTCGCCGAACACCTGCACCTCAATGTGGCGCGGGCGAGTCACATAGGTCTCCAGCAGCACCCGGTCGTCGCCGAAGCTGGCGGCAGCTTCGCGTTTGCAGGAGGCCAGGGCTTCGGCAAACGCGTCGGCGCTGTCGACCAGCCGCATGCCCTTGCCGCCGCCCCCGGCCACGGCCTTAATCAGCACCGGAAACCCGATGCGGGCGGCTTCCTTGGCGAGCGTTGTCGGGGATTGGTCCGCACCCAGATAGCCCGGAGTGACGGGAACACCTGCCTTGGCCATCAGGGATTTGGCAGCGTCCTTCAGACCCATGGCGCGGATGGCGGCGGGCGGAGGGCCGATCCAGATCAGACCCGCCGTGATCACCGCTTCGGCGAACTCGGCGTTCTCGGACAGGAAGCCATATCCCGGGTGGATCGCCTGGGCGCCAGTCTGTTTGGCCGCCGCGATGACCTTTTCCGGGACCAGATAGCTCTCGCGTGCGGCCGCAGGGCCGATCAGCACGGCCTTGTCGGCGTCACGGACATGGGCGGCATGGGTGTCGGCCTCGGAATAGACCGCAACCGTCTCGATCCCCATCTGGCGCGCGGTTGCGAAGACGCGGCGGGCGATTTCACCGCGATTGGCAACCAGCACGGACCTGAACATCTTTGACCTGGCCATCGCCTACATCCTGAACACGCCGAAGCGTGTCTCCGGGATCGGGGCGTTGAGCGCCGCCGAGATGGACAGGCCCAGTACATCGCGGGTCTGGGCCGGGTCGATGATGCCGTCGTCCCACAGCCGCGCGGTGGCGAAATAGGGGTTGCCCTCGTCCTCGTAGCGCTGGCGGACCGGCGCTTTGAAGGATTCCTCTTGCTCAGGCGTCCACCGGTCGGCGTCGCGGTGGACTGTGGCCAGGACGGAGGCGGCCTGTTCGCCGCCCATCACGCTGATCCGGCTGTTGGGCCAGGTCCACAGGAAGCGTGGCGAATAGGCGCGGCCGCACATGCCGTAGTTGCCGGCCCCGAACGAACCGCCGATCAAGACCGTGAACTTGGGCACATTGGCGCTGGCAACGGCAGTGACCAGCTTGGCACCGTCTTTGGCGATGCCGCCGGCCTCGTACTTGCCGCCGACCATGAAGCCGGAAATGTTCTGCAGGAACACCAGCGGAATCTTTCGCTGACAAGCCAGTTCGATGAAGTGGGCGCCCTTCAGCGCACTCTCGGAAAACAGCACGCCATTATTGGCCAGGATGGCGACGGGATAGCCCCAGATGCGCGCAAAACCGCAGACCAGGGTCGTGCCGTACAGCGCCTTGAATTCATCGAAACGTGAGCCGTCTACAACGCGGGCGATTACCTCGCGCACGTCATAGGGCGCACGGACATCGGTGGGCACGGCGCCGTAGAGTTGTTCGGGGTCAAAGGCCGGCGGCTCCGGCTCGGCCAGTATCATTTCCTGCGGTTTGGTGGTGTTGAGATTGGCCACGATCCGCCGGACGATGGCCAGCGCGTCCTCGTCGTCCTCGGCCACATGATCGACCACGCCGGAGCGGCGGCCGTGGGTATCGGCGCCGCCCAGTTCCTCAGCGCTGATGATCTCGCCCGTGGCGGCCTTCACCAGGGGCGGGCCGCCCAGGAAGATGGTGCCCTGGCCCCTGACGATGACGGTCTCGTCGGACATGGCGGGGACATAGGCCCCACCCGCGGTGCAAGAGCCCATGACGCAGGCGATCTGGGCAATGCCCTCGGCGCTCATCCGTGCCTGGTTAAAAAAGATCCGCCCGAAGTGTTCGCGATCCGGAAACACCTCGGCCTGGTGCGGCAGGTTCGCGCCGCCTGAGTCCACCAGATAGACGCAGGGAAGGCGGTTCTGCTGGGCGATCTCCTGCGCACGAAGGTGTTTTTTCACGGTGATCGGGAAATAGGCCCCGCCCTTCACCGTGGCGTCATTGGCGACGATCATCACCTCGCGGCCCGAAACGCGTCCGATGCCGGTAATCACCCCGGCGGCCGGCGCCTCGTCGTCGTAGAGGCCATTGGCGGCGAGCGCACCCACCTCCAGGAAAGGCGCGCCGGGGTCAAGCAGGCGCATCACCCGGTCGCGGGGCAACAGCTTGCCTCGAGCCACGTGGCGGTCGCGCGAAGCCTCGGGTCCGCCCAGGGCCGCCATGTCGGCGCGGGCTCGCAGGTCGTCGACCAGGGCGCGGTTCAGCCGGGCGTTGGCGGCGAAGGCCGGGCCGTTCGGATCGACGGCGCTGGTTAGCTTCCTCATGATTGGCCTAGGCCGTCTTTTCCAGCGTCAGGTCAAGCTCGGCGATCATGGTCTCGCGCATGGCGACCTTCCGGACTTTGCCGGTCACCGTGGTGGGGAACTCCTCGACGAAGCGGATGTAGCGGGGGATCTTGTAGTGGGCGATCTGGCCACGGCAGAAGTCGCGAACCTCGTCGTCGGTTACGGTCTCGCCGGGCTTCAGCACGATCCAGGCGCAGAGTTCCTCGCCGAACCGGAGGTCGGGCACCCCGATCACCTGCACGTCCTGCACCGCTGGATGGCCGTAGAGATATTCCTCGATTTCGCGCGGATAGACGTTCTCGCCGCCCCGGATGACCATGTCCTTGATGCGGCCGACGATGTTGCAGTAGCCATCGTCGTCCAGGGTGGCGAGGTCGCCGGTATGCATCCAGCCGGACCGGTCGAGAGAGTCGGCGGTGCGCTCAGGATCGTCCCAGTAGCCAAGCATCACCGAATAGCCTCGGGTGCAAAGCTCGCCAGGCTGGCCGCGCGACACGATGCGCCCGGCCTCGTCGATGATCTTGACCTCGACGTGGGGCTGGATGCGGCCGACCGTGGAAACCCGCGCCTCCAGGGTGTCGTCGCAGCTGGACTGAAAACTGATCGGGCTGGTCTCGGTCATGCCATAGGCGATGGTCACCTCCGGCATGTGCATCCGGTCGATCACCTGGCGCATCACCTCGACCGGGCAGGGAGACCCGGCCATGACGCCCGTGCGCAGGCACGTCAGGTCGAAGCTGTCGAACTCAGCGTTGGCGAGGATGGCGATGAACATGGTGGGCACGCCGTAGAGCGCCTCGCACCGTTCCTCCGACACCGCCTGCAGAACCGCGAGCGGCTCGAACCCCTCTGACGGCAGCACCATGGTGGCACCTCGGGTGATGCAGCCCAGATTGCCCATCACCATGCCGAAGCAATGGTACAGCGGCACGGGAATGCAGAGCCGCGACCCGGCCTTCAGGCGCAGTGTCTCGCCGACGAAGAAGCCGTTGTTCAGGATGTTGTGGTGACTGAGCGTCGCACCCTTGGGAAAGCCGGTGGTACCGCTGGTGAACTGGATGTTGATCGGGTCGTCGAACTGCAAGGTCGCGCCGATCTCCGTCAAACGCGCCCGATCCGCGCGCCTGGCAGTGTTGGAGACGTGCGGGAAACTCTGGCAACCCCGATGCGGGTCGTCGCCGATGGTAATGACGATCTCAAGCTGCGGCAGGCGGCCCGCCTCGCGCAGCTCGCGGACCATGGACAGATACTCGCTGGTCTTGTGTCGGACGGCGATGACCAGGGCTTTGCAGCGCACCTTGTTCAGTGCGTATTCGGCCTCCGAAAGCCGATAGGCAGGGTTGATGTTGACCAGGATCAGGCCGGCCTTGGCGGTGGCGAACTGGGTGACGATCCATTCCGCGCAGTTAGGCGCCCAGATGCCGATCCGGTCACCGGGCTCCAGCCCAAGCGCGAGCAGGCCGCCGGCAAAGGCGTCGACCCGGCGCAGAAGTTCGCCATAGGTCCAGCGGATCTTTTGATGTCGCGAGATCACCGCCAGCTGGTCAGGATGAGCGGCGCAAGTCTCGTCGAACACGGCGCCGATGGTCTTGCCGATCAGCGGCTGCGCGCTCGCCCCATGCACATAGCTAAGCTGGGTCATCCAGCGCCTCCCCGTTCCGGTTCTTTGGCCCATGGTGAACGCTCCCGGCTGCCCTGTCATTCGGTCTTCGCAGGGAGAGGTCAGTCGCGATTGATGGCGAAGGGGCCAAACGCCTGCTGCACCGGCATCAATTCCAGGCTGTTGATGTTGATATGCGCTGGCAGCTTCATCACGCCCTCGCAGACCAGCGCCACGTCGTCGGCCGACATGGCTTGCACGCCTTGATAGACCTTGTCGGCCGCTGCCTGGTCGCCGTTGAACCGTACGACCGAGAACTCGGTGTCGGCCATGCCGGGCTCGATGGAGGTCACGCGGATTTTCGTGCCGAGCAGATCCGAGCGCAGGTTCAACGAGAACTGGCGGACAAAGGCCTTGGTCGCGCCATACACGTTGCCGCCCGGATAGGGATAGCTTGCCGCGACCGACGACATGTTGATCACATCCCCGCGGTTGCGGGCGACCATGCCGGGCAGCACGGCTCGTGTGATCCGCACCAGGCCCGAGACATTGGTGTCGATCATCGTCTGCCAGTCGTCGAGATCTGCCTCATGGGCCTTACTCAGGCCCAGGGCCAGGCCCGCGTTGTTGAAGAGAATATCGATGGCGTCGAAGGGTGCCGGCAGATCGGCCAGAAGGGCGTCGATGGAAGCCTGTTCGCGCACGTCCAGCACGCGGGTCAGCAAGCGCTCGGACGCCAGTTCTGCGGTCAGAGCTTGCAGCCGGTCGACCCGACGTCCCGTGGCGATGACGTGCGCGCCTGCTGCCAGCAATCGCCGCGCCATGGCCGCGCCAAAGCCCGAGGTCGCCCCGGTGACGAGTGCGACCCGCGCTGTTGCCCATGTTTCGGTCATCAATCCACCCGGGCCATTGACTCGACGATTGTCCGGGCCACGTCCGGTCCAATCAGACCCTCGACGATCCACCTCGCTAGGTCGAGCGTCGCAAGACAGCCGCCGCCTGTTGCGATGTTCCCGTGAACCACCATGGGTTTCCGCTCCGTGTGGACGCCCATGGCCTCGAGCGTCTCAAACACACTGGGATAGGTGGTTGCGGTCAGTCCTTCAAGCAGGCCGAGTGCGGCCAGGATCAAGACTCCGGAATCGATGGCCGCGATCCTCTGCCGTCCGGGGTCCAACTGAAGGGCGTCCAGAAATGCGCGGTCAACAATCTTGGCCCGGCTTCCGTTGCCACTCACGATGAAAACGGCGTCGGCCGCGTTCGCCCACGTGATCGGCGCGTGCCGGTCAATGCTGATGCCGGAATAGGACTGAATGCGCGGCTGGTCGGCGCAGATTCTGACATCCCAGGGCCCGGTATAGGCGGCATAGTCCGGGTCTCGCACGCGATGAAAGAGATCCCAGGGCAGAAAGAGGTCAACGTCGGTGAATTGATCATAGGCGATCATGGCGATCTTCATGTCTTCAGCTCCATTGGCTGGCGCTTTAATGCGCGTGCGCGGCGAGCGCGAAAGACCCACTTGAGACATCGTGGTCTTTTCGCGGATGCCCCTTGGGCCTAAGGTCCCCGCCGATGACCTTCCCGCTCTATATGGACGCGGAGATAAAGCCGAACCGATCCCTTTCGGAGCGGGGCTTCATCGTATTGATCACGATCATCACCCTGGCGAATGTTGCCTCGGCCATCGTGTTCCTCAACATGGGTGCCAGTCTGGTGCCGATCTTTCTGGGCGTCGATGTACTGGCGATCACCGTGGCGTTTCTGGCGAGCTTCCGGGCTGGTCGACAGATCGAACGGGTCAAGGTCAGCGCGAGCGACGTGGTGATCACCTATGAAACCCCCCGCGCGTCGCGTGTAGTCTGGGAGAGCCCCACCGCCTTTACCCGGGTCACCACCGAGCGTGATGAGGACAACAAGGTCGTCGCCCTCAAGGTCATGCTATCCGGTCGCTATGCGTCGGTAGCCTCAGCCCTCAGTCCGGGCGAGCGCGGCGAGTTCGCCAGGGCACTGGAGACGGCCATATGGCGGGCAAAACGCGGCGATCTTTGAAGGCTTGAACCCGACAGAGGGTGCCTATATAGTTTATTGCTAAACCATATAGGCACCCTCATGAC
Source organism: Alphaproteobacteria bacterium (assembly GCA_031415215.1). Classification (GTDB taxonomy): domain Bacteria; phylum Pseudomonadota; class Alphaproteobacteria; order Caulobacterales; family Caulobacteraceae; genus Phenylobacterium. The sequence continues at coordinate 11,922 of JANORH010000081.1, forward strand.
CACACGTCGAAGTGTCCTTGAACTGCTGGCCGGCGGCGGAGCAGCGTCCCTGGTGAGCGGATGCGGGTCGAAGCCCGGCATCGATCCCATCGCCGCCTGGCGAGACCCCGGGGCCGCTGAGCGGGATCCACGCCGTTGGGCGCTGGCTCACGCAATCCTGGCACCCAACCCCCACAATCGCCAGCCGTGGCTGGTCGACCTGCCCGGCACGGACGAAATTGTTTTCTACGCCGACACGGCGCGGATGCTGCCGGCTACCGATCCGCCCAACCGACAGATCGCAGTAGGCTGCGGTGCCTTCCTTGAGTTGCTGAACCTGGCGGCCTGCGAGCACGGTATCAGGGCCGATATGGCGATCTGGCCGGAGGGCGAACCACAGCCGCTGCTGGATCAGCGGCCCATTGCGCGCATCCGGTTCGTGCCCGACACGGCCGTCAAACCTGACCCGCTATTCCGTCAGATTCTCAAGCGACAGACCAACCGCGTCGCGTTCGACCTGAAGCAGCCTCCCAGCGCCGCCGACCTTGCGACCCTGACCTCCGTCGCCGCTGCGCCGCTCATTTCAGGGTCCGTCAGCGCTCCCGCTGATCTGGCTCGGACCATCGACATCGGTGCCCGAGGCTTTGCGCGTGAGATGACCACCTCGAAGACCGCGCTGGAATCTGCCAATCTCACCCGCATCGGTGCCGCCGAAATCGCGCGCTATCGCGACGGCATTTCGCTGCAGGGGCCGTTCCTGGAGGGCATGGCCGCCGTGGGCCTGCTATCGCGCAAAACCATGGTCGACCCCGACTCCTATGCCACCAGCAGCGCCATCGATATGTTCGGAAAGGTCATCGAGGCCACGCCGGCTTTCATCTGGATCAAGGGACCGGACAACAGTCGTGCGACCCAGATCGCAGCGGGCCGGGCCTATGCACGTATGAACTTGACGGCGACCGCCCTTGGCCTGTCCATTCAACCCTGGAGCATGACCCTTCAGGAGTTTCCCGAGATGGCAGTATTGTATCAGGAAACCCAGATCGCGCTGGGTGCGACGCCGGACGCGCCGCTCCAGATGCTGGCCCGGATCGGTCGCGCCAAGCCAGGCCCTATGTCGCCACGTCGGGGGCTCACCGAGCACATTCGAACGTGAGCGGGCCCCCTGATGACCCGATCGCCTTCGTCTTCATCAACGAGGTGGCGATCATCGAGCATCTCACGCGAACAGCGGCAGAACGGGCCTTGCCGGCTGGCTTGTCGCTGGCCGGGTTTGTCGTGCTCAATCACATGATCCGCATGCGACATGAACGCCGCGCGCCCGCCCGGATCGCCAATGCGGTTCAGGTCACCAAGGGCGCTATGACCGGCACCCTGAAGCGCCTTGAGGCCGAAGGCTGGATCTCGGTGACGCCCGATCCGGATGACGGACGCGGCAAGGTCGTCATGCTCACCCCCGAAGGGCGTGCGATCCGAGAAACCGCCCTGAAGGTCCTGACGCCTGAGTTCGCGCCCGTCCAGCGCGCGGTCAGCGAAGACGAAATGCGGCTGGCCCTTCCGATCCTTCAAAAGGTCAGGGCCGCGCTCGATGCGGCGCGCGACTAGATGTTCGCTACGGCGGCCTTGAGTTCCTCGATCCGCCGCCCGTCTGCAGGGTGGGTCGACAGCACCTCGGGCGGCCTATCAGCACTGCGGGCGGCCCGCGCCATGCGCTCCCAGAATGTCACGGCGGCCGCAGGGTCCATGCCAGCCTTGCGCATCAGTCTGACGCCAACGCGATCAGCCTCCAGCTCATGATTGCGCGCATAGGGCAGGATGATGCCGAACTGGGCACCGAGGCCGAGCGCGGCACCGACCTCATCGGCGTACTGGGCGTTGTCGCCGCTCGACATCACCAACTGGGCCAGAGTGACCCCCGCCTGCGCCGCCAATTGGTGGCTGACCCGCTCGGCGGGATGCCGCGCCAGGATGTGACCGATTTCGTGACCAAGCACAGAGCCGACCTCGTCGTCACTACGCGCCAGATCCAGCAGACCCCGGAAAAACCCGACCCGTCCGTTGGGAAGTACGAAGGCGTTGAGGTCGGATGAATCCATCACGGTGAAGGACCAGTTCAGATCTGGCCGCTCTGCCGCCAGAGCCAGCGGTCGCCCGATCCGGGCCAGTCGCGCCTGAACCGCCGGGTCGCGCAACGGCGGTGTTTGAGCGGCAATCTGGGCCCACGACGCGTCTGCCATCTTCGACAACTGTCCATCGGAGACGACGACCAACTGTCTCCGGCCAGTGGCGGCGTTCTCGCTGCAACCCGCCAGGCCGACAGCTGTCAGAGCCCCCAGAAGACCACGTCGGGATAGCTGTGAACGACAGATGCCGCACATCTGCCGGCCTCTAGAGAATGAACTTCGACAGGTCGGCATTGCGCGCCAGATCGCCGATGCGCGCTTCGACATAGGCCGCGTCGATGGAGATCGTCTCGCCGGCCCGGTCTGCCGCCGAGAAACTGATCTCCTCCATCACCTTTTCCAGGATGGTCTGCAGACGACGGGCACCGATGTTTTCCACCGCGCTGTTCACGGCCACCGCTGCGTCGGCGATGGCATCCAGAGCATCCTCAGTGAAGGTCAGGGTGACCTTTTCGGTCAGCAGCAGGGCCTGATGCTGGCGCACCAGGTTGGCCTCGGGCTCCACCAGGATTCGGCGCATGTCCTGTCGGCTGAGCGGCTTCAGCTCCACCCGGATCGGCAGGCGGCCCTGCAGTTCCGGCAACAGGTCCGACGGCTTGGCCACATGGAATGCGCCCGACGCGATAAACAGGATGTGGTCGGTCTTCACCGGGCCGTACTTGGTGGAAACCGTCGTACCCTCGATCAGCGGCAGCAGATCGCGCTGAACGCCCTCGCGCGATACATCGGCCCCCTGTCGTTCGCGACTGGAGGCGACCTTGTCGATTTCGTCCAGAAACACGATGCCCTGGTTCTCGGCCAGTTCCAGCGCCTCGGTGGTCAGGGCGTCCTGATCGACCAGCTTGTCGCCTTCCTCGGCGATCAGCGGTGCCCATGCCCCGGCGACGGTGGTCTTGTGGGTCTTGGTGCGGCCCCCGAAGGCCTTTCCGAACATCTCGCCGATGTTCAGCATGCCCATCTGCGCACCTGGCTGGCCGGAAATGTCCAGCATCGGCATGGCCGGGCCGCTTTCGGCCAGGGTTAGTTCGACGTCCTTGTCGTCCAGCTCTCCGGCGCGAAGCTTTTTGCGAAAACTCTCGCGGGCGGCGGTCGAGCCGGGACCGGTCAGGGCGTCCAGAATCCGTTCCTCGGCGGCGCTTTCGGCGCGGGCGCGGACCCCGGCCCGGCGCTTCTCGCGAACCATGGCAATGGCGCTTTCAACCAGGTCACGCACGATCTGGTCAACGTCGCGTCCGACATAGCCGACCTCGGTGAACTTGGTGGCCTCGACCTTCAGGAACGGCGCCTGGGCCAGCCGGGCCAGCCGGCGCGCGATCTCGGTCTTGCCGACCCCTGTCGGGCCGATCATCAGGATGTTCTTGGGCGTCACTTCATCGCGCAGATCGTCCGGCACGCGCCGCCTGCGCCAACGATTGCGCAGCGCCACCGCGACAGCGCGCTTGGCATCATCCTGGCCAACGATGAAACGGTCGAGCTCGGAAACGATCTCGCGGGGGGAAAACTCGGTCATGTCGCTCAGGTAGTCATGATTGAGGCGAAAGCGAAGTCATCGGCGACACGTCAGAGCATCTCAACGGTCAGCTCCCCGTTGGTGTAGACGCAGATTTCGGCCGCGATCCTCATGGCCCGACGCGCCACGGCTTCGGCGTCCAGCCCGTCCACGTCCGACAGCGCCCGCGCCGCAGCCAGCGCGAAGTTGCCGCCGGAGCCGATAGCCGCCACGGCATGTTCAGGTTCCAGCACGTCGCCGACGCCGGTGACGGTGAAGATGCTGTCCTTGTCTGCGACAATCAGCATGGCCTCGAGCCGCCGCAGATAACGGTCGGTGCGCCAGTCCTTGGCCAGATCCACGCAGGCCCGCGCCAGCTGGTCGGGATACTGCTCCAGCTTGGCTTCGAGCCGTTCAATGAGCGTGAAGGCGTCGGCAGTCGACCCTGCAAACCCTGCGATCACCTTTCCCCCGGCCAGCTTGCGGACTTTCTTCGCCGTACCCTTGACGATGGTCGGGCCCATGGACACCTGGCCATCTCCGGCAACCACCGTCCGCCCCCCCTTTCGCACCGCCAGGATCGTGGTCCCGTGCCAATCGGGGAAGGCTGAGGTATTCGACATTCGTGCGATGTTGGGAGTGAGACCGCATCGGTCAAGTGAAAGTGCCAAATCATGTTCGCCCGGTTCACCGACGAAGAGATCGAGCGCTACGCCCGCCACCTGGTCCTGCGCGAGGTCGGCGGTCCGGGGCAGCAGAAGCTGAAGGCCGCAACGGTGTTGATCGTCGGCGCGGGCGGGCTGGGGGCGCCGGCGGCGCTCTACCTCGCGGCGGCCGGTGTCGGGTCGATCAGGATTGTCGATCCGGATGTCGTGGACCTGTCCAATCTGCAGCGGCAGATCATCTATGCCGGGTCAGATCGCGGTCGCGCCAAAGTCGAGGCGGCGGCGGACCGACTTCAGGGTCTAAACCCGAATGTCGCTGTCACGGCCTTCGATCAGGCGTTCGATGACGCGGGTGCCGACGCGTTTCTCGAAGGCGTCGATCTGGTGTTGGATGGCACGGACAACTTCGCGGTCCGCTTCAGCGTCAACGCGGCCTGCGTTCGGCATGGAATCCCACTGGTATCGGGCGCCATCGGTCGCTGGACCGGTCAAGTGGGCGTGTTCGGTCGCCAGCCCTGCTATCGCTGTCTGGTGCCCGAGATTCCGCCGGATGCCGAGACCTGTGTGGCCGTCGGCGTCATCGGCGCCCTGGCCGGCGTCATCGGCTCCATGATGGCGCTGGAGGCGGTGAAGCTGATCACCGGGGCGGGCGAGACCTTGTCCGGGCGGCTGCTGATCTACGACGCGCTGGCCGCCGAGACACGGACCGTGCGGGTGGCTAGGGATCCGGATTGTCCGGTTTGCGGGGCAGCATGACAGCCGCTCTGGTCCCGGAACTGGACGTAGCGGACCTGGGGGTTTCGCTGGCCTTCTATGTCGATGTGCTTGGGTTCACCGTCCGCTACAGCCGCCCGGAGGAACAGTTCGCCTACCTGGAACGCGAGGGGGCGGAGGTAATGCTGGAGGCTGCGTCAGGGCCGGGGCGCCGGTTTCGAACCGCCCCGCTGGAGCCGCCCTATGGCCGTGGTATGAATCTGCAGATCAAGTGTTCGGACGTCACGGCGCTGTATGCCCGCATCGAAGCCACATGTGCCGAGGTCGTCATTCCCCCCGAGTCGCGCTGGTATCGTGCTGACGCCATCGAACGCGGCAATCGCCAGTTCGTCGTCGCTGATCCGGATGGCTATCTGCTGCGCTTCTTCGAAGATCTCGGCGAACGGCCGGCTTAACCCGCCCGGCGCATCCGGGCGATGTAAAAGCCGTCGGTCCCACCCGCGCGGTGGTGCGGCAGAATCCTGAGCGTGCCGTCGGCCCGCAAGCTAGCCTCCGGCGCACCGCCCTCACCGGCCCCAATCGGGTCCAGAGCGAAGTCGGGGGTGCGCGACAGGAAGGTTGCGACCTGGCCTTCGCCCTCCTCCATTTCCAGTGAGCAGACACAATAGATCAGCCGCCCGCCGGGTTTCACCCGTTTGGCCACGCTGGCCAGCAGCCGGGTCTGGACGCTGGCAAGACGTGGGATGTCCTGCGGGCTGGCCACCCAGAGGACGTCCGGATGGCGGCGATAGGTGCCGGTCGCCGAACAGGGTGCGTCCAGCAGCACGGCGTCAAACGTGCGGTTGTCGCGCCAGTCGGCGGCATCGCCGACCAGGACCTCGGCCTCAAGACCAGCACGGGCCAGGTTCTCGGAGATCCGCTTCATACGGCCCGCCGAGCGATCCAGGGCGGTGACCCGGGCACCGGACGCGGCCAGCTGCATGGTCTTGCCGCCGGGTGCGGCGCACAGGTCCAGCGCGGTTTCGCCGGGCTGCATGGCCATCAGCCGCGCCGGGATGCCGGCGGAAGCATCCTGAATCCACCAGCGGCCCTCGGCGAACCCGGGCCAGCCAGAGACCTCGCCCTTGAGGCCTACACGCAGGCTGCCGCCCGCCAGCGCCTCGGCCTCCAGCGGCCCGGCCAGATCCGTCGCATCAGCCGCTGATTTCAACGTCAGATCGGTGGAGGGCTCGTCGCCGATCATGGCCGCCATGGCCGCAGCGGCTTCGGCCCCATAGGCCACCTGCCAGCGGGCCTGCAGCCAGTCCGGCGGCGACGGGGCTTCCAGTTCCGGCGGCTCGCGGATCAGGCCGCGCAGCACGGCATTCACCAGGCCCTTGAAAACATGACCGCCACTCTGTGCCGCAGCCAGATCGACCGTCGCGCCCACGGCGGCGTGCGCCGGGGTCTTCAGCACCAGCAGCTGAACCGCGCCCAGTCGCAGGACATGGACGATGGCGTCGGGCGGCGTCTTTTTGAGGCGTGACTGCAGGACGGTATCGATGGGTCGCAACCAGCGCAGGGTGGCCATCACCAGGGCGCGCGCGAAGGCGCGGTCGCGCGGGGCGAGCGCCGTCATTCCCGGCAGGTTCAGGCCCTCCTCCAGACCCGCGCGCCGCGACAGGGCGGTGGTCAGGAGCTGGAGCGCGGCGGCCCGGGCGGGCAGCCCGCGGACGTCGGCATGCGGATCGGGGGTATTTTCAATATCAGTCACGGCGCGCGGCGTGCATGCTTGGAAGCCGGTGCGCAAGGCATTAGTTACGCGTGGCAAAGCATTTGTCACAAGTAGATGGATAGCGCGGTATAATCTTATGGACAATACAACGGCAAACGCCGCCCCCGGCAAGGACCTCAGCCCCGCCGCCCGCCGCGCGCTGGAGGAGGCGCAAGCCCGCCGCCTGGCCGCCGAGGTTGCTGCGCTGGAGCCTGAACAAGGCGGCCCCAAAGGCCTGGAGCCCACCCGCTTCGGCGACTGGGAACGCAAGGGTATCGCGGTCGATTTCTAGGGGAGCGCCAGCGTGGTTGCGGGTGACTGCAGGCGACCCAGCGGCACCAGCTGGCCGCCGACGCGGTGGTAGACCAGCGCATAGTGACTGGCGATGAGGTGGTTGACGGCGTCGTAACGCAGGGTTGGCTTTCGAGCGCCCGGCGGTCCCGCAAATGAGAGTGAGAGATTCAGCATAGGGTGGTTGTCGTTTGATATTTCCATCTGAAGTTGATTCAGCGGCCAAGATTTGCCGTCTGCGGCGGTGACGCTGATGTGGGTACGGACATAGGTCTCCACGGCAGCGCGGCCGGGGCCGGGGCCTTCGAGGCTAACGGGTGCGCCGAGTGCGACTTCAAGTTCCGACAGCGGAATTGAGACTTTGGCAATGAGCCCGGTCGGCGTGGCCTCAACCACGACCGTCGAGTTCGGCATTGAGTGGGCGTTGAGGAGACCAGGCAACGTCGCGATCATGAACGCGCACGCGATAGCCAGCTTGCGGATCAATGGGCGAACGCTCCGCCATAGTCGGCGACCTTATCGCGCCAGATGGTGTGGTAGTGGATCTCTTGCGGATCGCGCGCCCCGGGTTGCACGATGAACTCGATCCAGATCCGGGGTCCGTCGATCCGCACGTAGGAGCCCGGTGTCGCCAGGTCTGCCCCGCCCGCGATGCCGACAAAGGTACCTGCCAGCGCGGCGTCCCGAAGATAGGTCGCCATCAAGGGGGCCGAAATGGCCGCGTTCGGCAGTTCGACCCAGGCGCGCATCGCCTCGCGGACCAGCCTCTTCTGGGCAGGGGTGAGGCGATCATAGGGGACGCCCCGACCAAGGTTGCCGTTTGGGTAGCTGATCGGAAAATTCGTATCTCCGTCTACAGTGGCACCGCGCGTCACATCGCGAAATTCGCCCTCAAGCCGAACCTGAGCGGTGCCAGCGACTGCCGTGGCCAGCGCCCGCATCGCATCCGCCTGTACGGCGAGGGGGGCATAGTCGCGGCCGCCCGACGAGAACCGCACCGGCTCGACACCGTCAAACAGCGGTGTGGCGCTGACCTGGGCGCCGTTGAAGGTGATATTGTAGGCGAGGTGGTGGCCATCGACCTTGAGGATCCAGGGCTTGCCGGTCGATGGTTCGCCAATCATGGCAACATAGTAATTGGCCGGGTTCCAGCCGATACCGCGCGTGTCCAGCGGCATCAGCACGCTATCGGCGGCGCGAATGTCTGCCAGCAATTTCAGCCCGCAATGGCTGAGCGCCGTTTGCAGCAGGGCCTCGGCGGCGGCGGTCTGAGCGACGGTCAGGTCGCCGAGTCGGACGCCCACTCGCGGCGCCATGGCAATCGGCAGGTTCGACCAGCGAATGGCAGCGACCTTGCCATAACCGCGCACCGCAACTGTTTGCTGAAGAGGCGATAGGACTTTGAGGAATGCCAGGGCCTGGCTCGTAGCGAGGGCACCGCCGCCCGGATCGCTGGTGCAGGTTTCGTCGGCCTGGGCGGCTCCTGTTGCGCTGAGCGTCAACGCCGCAACGAGACCGACTGCAAGGGCCCGAAGTGACTTTGTCATGATGGTGCCCCCGAACACTCTTGCCGCCAGACTAGACGTCTGGCGGACAATCACAAGGTACCACCCATCTCCGCCGCCACCCGGCGCGCGGCAGCCTCCGGGTCGTTCGCCGCCGTGATCGGACGACCGCAGACGATGTGGGAGGCGCCGCTCCGAAGGGCGTCCAGTGGCGTGGCCGCACGGGCCTGATCGTTCTTTGCGGACCAGTCAGGGCGGACGCCCGGCGTCACCACCAGGAAGTCCTTGCCGCCCAGGGCGCGAGCCAGGGCGGCCTCGTGCGGGCTGGCGACCACGCCGTCGCAACCGGCCTCGATCGCCTGATGAATGCGGCGTTCGACCAGGGCGCGGGCGGTTTCGTGGTAGCCGACCTCGTGCAAATCCTCGTCCGACAGGCTGGTCAGGACCGTCACCGCCAGGATCTTCAGGCCCGAGGCGCCGCGACCCCGCACCGCCGACGCCATCACCTGCGGCTCGCCGTGAACGGTCAGGAAGTCACAGCCGGACCCGGCCAGCACGGCAGCGGAGCGCTGCACAGTGGTGCCGATGTCGTGCAGCTTCCAGTCAAGGAACACCTGCTTGCCGACGGCCTTCAGGTCGCGGGCCAGGGTCATACCCTCGCCGCCGGCGAACAGTTCGAGGCCCACCTTGTAGAAACTGATACTGTCGCCGAGCGCAGCCACCATCTCGCGGGCTTCCGCCACCGAGGGCAGATCCAGCGGAACGATCAATCGCGGGTCAGCCTTGACGG